>CAYPHR010000001.1:0-46774 GCA_964410375.1 uncultured Anaerolinea sp.
ACCATGCCTACTCCCCTTCCCCGCTCCAAAGTAAAAAAGAATCAAACCTGGAATTCCGAAAGCGTCTTCGCTTCGCCCGAAGCGTTCGACGCCGCAGTGACGAGCCTGCTCAAAAGCCTTGAGCAGGTGAAGAAGTATCAGGGACATCTTGGCGACAGCCCGGATGTGTTCATCGAAGCCATGCAATACATGGATGCGCTTGCCCAGCGCGCCATGAAGGTGCAGGTCTACGCCACCATGTCCAGCGCAGTGGATACGGCTGACCAGACAGGCGCGGCAATGGGCGGCAAAGCCATGTCCGCGCTGGCTCAGGTGGGAGCCGCCACTTCCTTTGTGGACCCTGAACTATTGTCCATTGGCGAGGCGAAGTTGCGTCAATGGCTGGCGGAAAACGAGTTCATGGGCATGTACGAGCACTACATCAACGACCTGTTCCGCAGGCAGGCGCACGTCCGCGATGCGGAGGTGGAGGAACTGCTCGGCATGCTGCGCGATCCGTTCGGGACGGTCCGCAACACCGCGAACATGCTGGCGAACGCCGACTTCCAGTTCAAGCCCGCCAAAGACAGCAAAGGCAAAAAGGTCATGCTGACCCAAAGCACCTTTGATGCGATCCTAAACACCTCCGACCGCAAAGCACGCCAGACCGCATTTGAAAATTACACCGACAAATATCTCGAATTCAAAAACACGCTCGGAAGCAACCTTGCCGCCTCCATCAAACAGAACGTCTTCAACATGAAGGCGCGCAAATTCAATTCATCGCTGGAGGCGACACTCTTCAACGGGGACGTGCCTGTGGAGATGTTCCATAACCTGCTGAATATCTTCAAAAAGAATCTCCCGCTCTGGCATAAGTACTGGCGCATCCGCCGCAAGGCGCTGGGCGTCAAGGTCCTGCATCCCTATGACATTTGGGCACCGCTGACCAAGAAAGCCCCCAAGGTCTCCTTCGAAAAAGCCGTGGACTGGATCAGCGACGGGCTGGAGCCGATGGGAAGTGACTATGTCAATATCATGCGCAAAGGCTGTCTTGAAGAACGCTGGGTAGACTGGTCGCCCAACGCGGGCAAACGTCAGGGAGCCTTCTCCACACGCGTTCCCAGCGACACGCATCCATTCATTTTGATGAGCTACACGGATGACGTTGGCAGTATGAGCACGCTGGCGCATGAACTAGGTCACTCGATGCATGCCTATTACTCCAGCCGCGAACAGCCGATGATCTACTACCTGTATCCTTCCATCATCGCCGAGACCGCCTCGAACTTCCATCAGGCAATGACCCGCGCCCATCTGCTTAAGGTCAACCCCGACAAGTATTTCCAGACCGCCCTGCTCGAAGAAGCGATGGACAACTTCCATCGTTACTTCTTCATCATGCCCACGCTGGCGCGCTTCGAACTGGAAACCCACCAGCGCGTCGAAAAGGGACAGCCGCTCACCGCCGATCTCATGGTCGAGTTGATGGCAGACCTGTTCAGCGAAGGCTATGGCGGCGAAATGAACGTGGATCGCCAACGTGTTGGCATCACCTGGGGCACCTTCACCACGCATCTCTACATCGACTATTACTCGTTCCAATACGCCATCGGCATCTCCGCCGCGAACGCCATCGCCAAACGCATCCTCGACGGCGTCCCCAATGCCGCGCAGGATCACATCGAATTCCTGAAGGCAGGCTCGTCCAAATCACCGATGGATGTATACAAGGTTGCCGGGATCGACATGACCAGCACCCAACCCATCGAAGACGCCTTTGCGGTTCTCGAGGAATATGTGGACCGCCTCGGCGTGCTGACGGCGAAGAAATAGGTTCATCACAGCCTCCGGGTTTTCCCGCCCGGAGGTTCTTTTCCCTTGACAAATAGACGAATATCTATATAATATCAAATAGAAAGTCATCAATATGAAATTTGACCCCGTACTGTTCGCCAAAGCCATCTCGGATGAGACCCGCCAGAAAATCATGAACATCTGCTGTTGCGCCTCCCTGTCCGTGAATGAGATCGTGGAAAAGTTGGATGTCTCACAGCCCACCGTCTCGCACCACCTCGCCATTCTGCGCGAGGCGGGCTTGGTAACAACGCGCGAGGAAGGCAAACAGACCTTTTACTCGCTCAACCAGGAGCGCGTCGCATACTGCTGCGGTCAACTGATGGTCAAGTTCGCGCCCGAAACCAACACCACCGAGAATTTTCTCAAGGTCATCAACAACGCCTGACGGGATATGCATCGCGCATCATCCCGTTTTTGCGGTCAAGTTTCATAGACAAACTTCTATATGAAAGGAGAAACACATGAACGAGTTACCTGTCGTCACCAGTGATTGTTGTGAAGATGGTTGCAGCGAATGTGGCTGCGGTTGCTGCTAACCAAAAACTAAATCTCTGCCTGTCGCAAGATGGACAGAGAGAACTTATCAAATTTTTTTACCCAAACCCATAGACAAACTTCTATATAAGGAGAATGACACATGACCCAATCCCCCACCCCCATCCACGAGACTGTCCGGGAGCACTACGCCGAGCGGATCAAGAGCAGCGCCTCCTGCTGCGGACCCGAAGCCTGCTGCGACACCTCCAACAATCTCTACCCCGCAGATCTGCTCACCACCGTCCCTACAGACGTATCCAGCACCAGTTACGGCTGCGGCGATCCGATCACGCTCGCCTCCCTGCAGCCCGGGCAGACCGTGCTTGACCTCGGTTCCGGTGCAGGGCTCGACTGTCTATTGGCGGCACAGAAAGTCGGTCCGGAAGGACGCGTAATCGGCGTGGACATGACCCCAGAAATGATCGAACGCGCCCAAAAGAACGCGGAGCGCGTCAACGCCGCGAACGTCGAATTCCGTCAGGGCTATCTCGAAGACCTGCCCGTGGAATCGAACACCGTAGATGTCATCATCTCGAATTGCGTCATCAATCTTTCGCCCGACAAGGAAAAGGTCTTCAGTGAAGCCTTCCGCGTGCTGGCGCCGGGCGGCAGACTGGCTGTCTCCGATATTGTGACCGACGGCGAATTGCCCGAGGAAATTCGTCAGAGTCTCGCAGCATGGGCGGGTTGCGTGGCTGGCGCGGTGCAGGCAAAGGATTACATCGCCATGATGGAATCGGTCGGCTTCACGGATATTTCCATCAAGCCCGTCTTCTTCGACAAGGAAACCGTGGACAGCGCTCTGGATGACATGAAACTGGATGTGAAAGAGTACCCACGGGAGGCGGTGTACAAAACCGTGTACAGTGCAAAGATCACTGCCTATAAGCCCGCATAGCCTGATAACAAAAAGGCAGGACGTGTACACGTCCTGCCTTTTTGTATCCTGATGTTGTTATCAAGCCCAACGAAGCAATCTATAGTCAATCGGGAGATTGCTTCGCCCTAACGGGCTCGCAATGACAGGAAGCAGGTTTGACTCACAAACTCGCCAGCAATTTCTTGATGTGCGGCAACTGCTTGCGGGCAGCTTGCTCGCCGCGTTCGACCACGTAGGGGAGCTTATCCACATCGAACATGGAAACCGAGCCGTCGAACTCCGGGATGACCGGGAAGATCTCGGCGTGATGCGCCAGATTGTAAAACGAGTAGGTCGAAGTCAGGATGTTGTTCATGTAAATGCTATTCAAATGTTCCTGCACGGCGGTCATTGAACGGAAGCGGGCGCGGAAATCGAGCGTGAAACCCATTGCAATGATAATGTCCGCGCCATCCTGGATCGCCACGTCGATGGGTAGAGGGTCCGAGGCAGCGCCATCAATCAACAAGCGTCCATTCACCTCCCAGGGTGGAAAGATGATGGGGATCGCCACACTGGCACGGATCGCATCGAAAACGCTCCCTTCGGAGAGCGTCACTTTTTCGCCCGTGAGAAAGTCGGTGGCGACCACCTTGAGAGGCAGTTTCAGATCCGAGAACTTCCATTCCCCATATACTTTTTGAAGGTTATTGTTCAGGAACGAATCATCCACCAAGCCGCTGCGCTCGGTAAAACGCAGACTGCCGTCCTTGCTGGCTTTCAGGCTTTCCGTGTATCCCTGCATCACATCCTTCGTCCACAACAGGCTGGACCATTCCAGCATTTGCTCCCCGCTCAGGTCGTTTGCGATCAACGCGCCATACATACTGCCGCCGCTGCACCCCACCACGCTGTCCACTTGAATATCTGCTTCCTGAAGCACCTGCCAAAGCCCGATCGCCGCCGCGCATTTGACGCCGCCGGAGCCGATCACAAGCGAGATCCGTTTCTTTGTTTTCATCAATGCCTCGTCATCTGCCCAGCAGTTTCTTGATGTACGATAATTCCTTTTCCGCCGCGCGTTCGCCCTCTTCGATCACATAGGGAAGTTTGTCCGTATCGAATAATTTGACGCGGTGCTTGAACTCCGGCAGGATGGGCACGATCTCGGAGTGATGCGCCAGGTTATGGAACGAATAATTGGTCTTGAGCAGGTTATTCGATGTCATACTGCTGATCTGGAAGTTGTAGCGCATCAATGACGTGACCTGTTCTTGATACGGGCTTTCAAAGCCCATCGCAATGATGATGTCCGCGCCTTCCTTGATCGCCACGCCGATGGGCAACGGGTCGCTTTGATAGCCGTCTATGAGAAAGCGTCCGTTCAACTTGTACGGCGGGAAGATGTACGGGATGGCAATGCTGGCGCGGACCGCTTCCGCGATCGCCCCATCCGAGATGACAACCTGCTCGCCGTTGTAAAAATCCGTCGCCGTCACATAGAGCGGAATCTGCGCGTCGGCGAAGGTCGCATCTTGATACCCTTCGCGCAGGCGGCGGTTGATCAGGCGGTCGTCGATCAGCCCGAACGTCTCATCGAAATGGAAAAGTTTCGGCGCCACGATCTGCAGGATCGCGCGCATACTGCGTTTTCCGGTCACTTCACGTGTCCACATGCGGAGGGTTGCCTCGGTTGCCCGGTCCACAGACCAGCCCAGAGCAATGAGCGAAGCGTAGATCGAGCCGCCCGAGCAGCCGATTACCATATCCACGGTAATTTGTTCGCGGTCAAATACCCGCATCAGCCCCAATGCCGCCGCACATTTGACACTGCCCGATCCGATCACAAGAGCAACACGCGGTGTTTCCCTTTTCTCTGTCATCGAGAGCCTCTGTTTACGAATAGCTGGCTACCGCGGCATCCACATTGTCGAACATTTTCAAGATGTTGGTAAAGCCGCTCAAACTCAACACCTTCAACACATCGGGTTGAACGCCGACAAGGCGCAGATCACCGCCCTGCGAGCGCGTATCCTTAATGGCGCCCAGCAGCACTCGCAGACCTGCGCTGCTGGTGTAATCCACGCCTTCAAGGTCCGCCACAAGTTTGATGTTTCCCTTTGCGACCTGTCCTTGAATGAACTCGGTGATCTTCGGAGCGGTCATCGCATCGATGCTGCCCTTCAGTGAAAGAACCGTAACGCCACCGACCTGCCTGTCATGAATTTCCATTGGTAATTCTCCTCTTAAGGTTTGATCT
Organism: uncultured Anaerolinea sp.; assembly: GCA_964410375.1. Taxonomy (GTDB): domain Bacteria; phylum Chloroflexota; class Anaerolineae; order Anaerolineales; family Villigracilaceae; genus Villigracilis. The sequence continues at coordinate 5,496 of CAYPHR010000001.1, forward strand.
GGATCTTTTTCTCAAGGATGAATTGATTCACGTTCTCATCGAACTTATTATACGTGACATCATCCATCAATTCTTTGACGAAGTAGATGCCCAAGCCGCCGATCTGCCTGTCATCCCAAGCCGCCTCAAGGTCTGGACGTTGAGCCTGATCCGGCGAAAAGAACTTTCCGTTGTCCCGAATGACGAGCCGCGCCCTGTCATCCGCGACATCGAAGGAAAGGGAGATCAAGCCCATTTCAGAGTTCTCAAAACCATACCCGATGATGTTGGCGCAAAGCTCATCCACCGCGATCTTGAACGAAAAGACATCGTCATGCGCTAATCCATAATAAATCGCGGCGGTCTCGACAAACTCGCGCAGTTCGCCAAGAATTTCCATTTTCGCAGGACGGCAAATCGCATGATCGCCCTTGTCCGCTGCCGCCTTGCGCCGGAAGGCGATCAAAGTAATATCGTCGAATTGTGCCTGATCACCGATATGTCGTTTTATTTCCGTATTCAATTCAAAGATCATGCTGAAGGTGGACGTCCAGGGAGCTGAGATGGTCTTGAGGAGACGCTCTTCGGAAAACTGCTCGCCAACCGCATTCTTGGCATCCGTGGTCCCGTCGGTAAACCCGACCAGCAGATCCCCTTCGTTAAGGTGAACCTTTTCCACCTGAAATTCCATATCTTGAAAAAGACCAACTGCCGGACCGGTCGGCATCAGGCGTTGAACCTGTGCCCCGTTCTTATCCAAAATGACGGGGGGCTCATGCCCACCGTTCACGTAGTACAAATCACCGTTATCCGGGTCGAGAATTCCAAAGAACAAGGTGGCAAACATATTGGATTTGCCGTGAAATTCCGCGATGAAATTATTCGTATTAAGAATGATCTCCAAAAGCCGCTCACGGACATTATCTTTGTCAACATCCGTTCCGCTGTATGCCCTCAGCAAACTGCGAAACAGTACCATGAACAGTGCCGCGCCGACACCCTTATCGCACACGTCGGCGATGACAAAGGCGGTAAAGTTCGTATCCTTGAAACGAAAGACGTCATAGAAATCTCCAGCCACCTGTCGGGCTGCGTGAAAATGTGCGGCAAGCTCCCAGCCCGGCATTTCCGGCAACTTCTCGGGGAAAAAGCCGGATTGGATCTGCCGCCCGATTTCCAGATCGCGTTCCGCAATATCCAGCGCCTGTTCCGTCTCCGCATGCAATCTGGCGTTATCGATCACAACCGCAACCTGGCTGGCGATGGTCTCCGCAAGCGAGATCTCACCGGCAGTGAAAACATGGTCAGGATCTCTAGCCGGCATACCGATCGTACCGATCGCCTCGCCGCGTGTCAACAAGGGGACGATCATAATCGCCTTCGTGCCGCGCGCCCTGGACACATCCGCAACGGACATTGTGCGCGGGTCGCTCTGGGCATCCTGAATCACAACGGTCTTTTTCTTTTGAATGACCTCCTGTGATGAAGTATTCCCTTCAAATGGCAAGGTCAACCCCAATGCACTGGGCTCCTGCGGATCAATGGCGTGGAAGGCAACGATCTCCAAATGCTCCTCTTGAGCCCTCAACAAGCCAATGCCTGCATTGCGGATCGGGAATATTCTGGTAAGTTCTATACATAATGCCTGCAAAATATCCCTCAAGTTCAGGGATTGATTGACGATCATTGCAATGCGGTTGATCGCCGCCAGTTCCTCCGCCCGCATTTCGATGACCTGCTTTGCCTTAAGAAGTTCATCCTCAGCCGCCACCCTGTCGGTGATGTCACGCATCACCCCCCTTGTACCGATCACCTTCCCGTTCTCGATAATGGGCGTAACCGTACCTTCGGCATTGTAAATCCTGCCGTCTTTTGTGCGGTAGTCGTAACGGAACGCCTCGGAGGGCTCCTTGGACCTCATCACGCTGTTGAATATCTGGGCGATCTCACGAATCGCCTTCCGGTCTGTAAAATGACGGAAATGTTTGCCAACAACATCTTCCTTGGATAAAAAGCCCAAATTCCGGGCAAAGGCAACATTACTGTACGTGACCACCCCGGCTGGATCCGCCTCGAAATATCCTTCTTGAAGGGTATCCAGAACGGATTCGAGCGTCTTCTTTGTCGTTTCAAGATTCGATTCCGCCTGCATCTTCTCGCTGACATCGCTGAATTGGATGATCCAGCCTGCATTGGTATTCCCAACATCCTCGATGCGGGATACAAGCACGTCGAAGATCCGATTTGTCTGCGGGATCGTAATCTGCAGTTCATGTCCGTTATTCGCAGATCGTTCCAATGACGTAAGAATCGCATTCACAACTTCGGGGTGGTTCCTGAATACTTTCACGAGAGCTTCGTTAAGATAAAACCCTGATGAAAGCCCCAGAATATCCCTTGCCGCCGGGTTCATATCAAGAATATTCTTTTCAAGATCCAGAATCAAAATACCGGTGGATAGTTTGCGCACAATGACATCATGCGCCAGCGGTATCACTTCCAGCATCTTCCCACTAAAGACCGCCCATGCAAATGCCGCGCCGGTGACAGTGAATATGATCGGTGTGGGATCCGGAAAACCAAGAGGGATCGGACCAAATAGATAGTAGACATTCCCCAGCAAGGGAGCAAGCACGCCAATGATCAATCCGTATGCCTGTGCGCCATACTTCCTGAAATCTGTGATCAAGGACCAACCCAATAGGACAATCCCTGCGATCATCAACAGATAGGAATAAGCAGTATGGGCATAGAATATGGGACCATAGTGATTTTCCAGGGTGACGTATCCGCCGACAGACACCGGCTCAAATGAAACAAAAAACAGTTTATGCCATCCGCTTGTAAGAAGCACCAGGTACAATAACACCGGCGGGATGTAAAAATACTTTTCGAACTTCCCGATACTTTTGTGCAGAATACCGGTCAGGTTGACGGAAAACAGGAACCATGCCGTCGGCACAGCCATGATGCCCGCGTAGGTCAATCTGTTCCAGAATAATTGCCAATCCATATCCGGCGTGATCAATTGGATCGCATTCGCAAACGCCCAAAACGAACCGCCAAGCATCATCCATGTAAAAGCGCCGGATTCGCGTTTCTTGATCGGACGGCTCTGAACATACAGAGCGACTCCAAACAGGACCATTCCGGGAATCACCTGCCAGATCAGATACGGGTTTGTTTGAAACTGCATCAGGAATTCACTCCCCGTTTGATATATTTTGTAAACGTTAGTGTGTTGCCATCATCGGAAGATTGATAGTCAATATTATCCATTGTCTGATAAATCAGAAACAAGCCCAGCCCGCCCAAAGGACGATCTTCAAGCGCAGCTTCCACATCCGGTTTGGGGGCGTCGGCAGGCTCAAAGACATGACCAAAGTCTGTGATCTGGACCAGGATGCGGTCAGATTCGATGCGGAAGGAAAGGATGATCGAACCGGGATCCATGCCTTTGTATCCGTGTTCGATGATGTTGGTGCAGGCTTCATCCACCGCCAGTTTCAAATCCAGCACGATATCGTTCGGGATGTCATATCTGGCGCAACATTCGGTAATGAAACCCCGGAAGACCTGAAGCGATTCGAGTTCGGCGGCACGGGTGATCTGAAAGCGTTGGGTCATCGGCAGCTCCTAATACTTTGCATCTGGAAACGTGTTGACCCCGGCATGACGCCCGACTTGTTTGATCATTTTCAGGTCATCCCACTTCCTGTCAATTTTTTCGAGTATCCCGTCATGGATCGCCCAGGCGCGTCCGCGTACGGTGCTCCATTGGTCAGGCTGACGGAAAGGCGTACTGCCGTCCAGGGCTTTGTGGAGTTCGCCGCCGGGCTGGAATTCCTTATGAATGATGTCCATCAACTGATGCCCCTTGGAATACGCGAAACCGCGTTTCTCAAAGATCCAGGCGGAAACATAACTCAACGGCTCAAGAAAAAAAGCATGATGCGACATCATGGTCAGAAATGTCTCGATATGATTAAAAACGATGCTCGAAGAACGCAATCCTTCGCGGATCTGTCCGGGGGCAAGCCCAGCCTGCTTGGCTCTTTCCTCCTCACCACGGTTACGATGAACCGTCCCGAAAAGCGTTTCGTTGCCTGCATCATCAACGTCTGTACGGAAGCGCTCCGCGAGCGGATTGTTCGCAATCAGAAAGTTCAAGTCGATGCCGCTATATTGATTATCCGCCAGTTCAAGATAGAAAAACTCATTGCGGACATCCTCCCCGTACCATGCCGTGATCTTGACCTTGTCGCTTCCCGCCTCCGCCTCAAGCCTGACCTGTTGGAGTTTATCGGGATTTTTCCATGTGCGCGGGTTGATATCGAACTCCGCCAGCACTTGAACGGGAATCAAGGCACGATACAGGCGCAGTTTGGGGTTTTCAGGCAGGCTATTCAAAGCCCGGATCGTGACAGGCAGGCTCGCATCTCCAATCAATTGGGAGATGGATATTTCCCCATTGATAGTATTCGTCCTTGGTTCAGGCTTAACTCTAAGGCGTTTGAACATAAGAATTTGGAAGTTATATCACACTAGACAGAATTGTTGAAGAAACGCAATGCAGCTTCCATTCTTAAAATCAGATGTGGAAATATGAACGTGTCAATCGTTATCTTGACAGTACAATCATCCGGGGGTAAAAACAAACCGACTGGTCGGTTTTATTCAAAACTCCCCTTCCAACGGAAAAGGGAATTGAGGAAAACATGCAACAACGAAGCGAAGAGACACGCTCAAAGATCATTGAGTCCGCCATAAAACTATTCTCGGCGCGCGGATTCAACGCCGCCAGCGTGGACGACATTTGCGCCGAGGCGGGCGTCAGCAAGGGGGCGTTCTACCATCACTTCAAAAGCAAACAGGAACTTTTCCTTGCCCTGCTCGATGGCTGGCTGGAGACCATCGACAATGCCATCGAAGCATCCAAGGACATGACCGTCCCTGAAACATTCATGCAGATCACCGAAGCATTCCCCTACATTTTCGCCACTGCAAATGAAGGCTTGCCCATGTTCCTAGAATTCTGGCTGCAAGCCAGCCGCGATGAAAAAATCTGGCAGGCAAGCGTTGCCCCCTACCGCCGCTACCACAAGCACTTCGCCACGCTCATCAAAAAGGGCGTGGAGGAAGGCTCGTTCGTGGAGGTCGACCCCGAGTTGACCTCGCGCATGATCATTTCCACTGCGATGGGTCTGCTGCTGCAAAGCCTGATGGATCCGAAAGGCGCGAAATGGGAAAAGGTGGCGCGCGACAGCACGAACATGCTGGTCAATAGTATGTTGAAGAAGTGAGAAACGAGATCATGTGGCTGGTAACCGGCGCGACGGGACATGTGGGAAATGTCCTTGTGCGAAAACTTTTGGAACGCGGGGAAGCGGTGCGGGCGTTGATCCTGCCGGGCGAAAGCCGCGAACCAATTTCGGGATTTAGGGTCGAAGCGGTGGAAGGCGATGTGCTTAATGTGGATGTGTTATTCAAATCCATGCAGGGCGTACGCGGTGTCTTCCATCTGGCGGGTGTCATTTCGATCATGCCGGGTCCAAATCCGATGGTGCGAAAGGTCAACGTGGATGGGACGAAAAACGTCCTGCGCGCGGCGGCGGAACACGGCATCAAGATGATTTATACATCCTCCATCCATGCCATTCAACGCGTGGAGGATGGCATCATCGATGAGAATATCCCATATGACATGCACAACCCCTACGGCGCATATGACCGCTCAAAGGCGGAGGCAACGTTGGAAGTGTTGAACGCGGCTCATGCCGGACTGGAAGCTGTTGTGATCTGCCCCACCGGCGTGATCGGTCCGTATGATTTTCGCGGATCGCTGATGGGCGCAGTCATCCACGATGCGGCAGCCGCCAAGCCCGCATTATACGTGGACGGAGCGTATGATTTTGTGGATGTGCGCGATGTGGCGGACGGGTTGATCGCCGCCGCGGAGAATGGGAAGCGCGGCGAGAGTTACATTTTATCTGGGCAGAAAATTTCAGTGCGGTATTTGCTTGAAACCGTGCGGGAAATCACGGGCAGGCATTTCTTTCAAATGAAAATCCCTTTTGATCTTGCAAAGTTCGCGGCGATGTTCATGCCTTTGTATTATCGCTTTGCACATGCCACGCCTCGTTTTACACCGTATTCACTGGAAGTCTTGCAAAGCAATTCGAACATCAGCCATGCCAAGGCGGCAAGAGAACTAAGATATTCCCCACGTTCATTGCACGAGTCGATCAGAGACACAGTGACGTGGTTTTTGGATAAGAAAAATCAACAGGAGACTAAAAGATGAAGATCGTAACCGATTGCGCGGCGGATATGCCGAACGAAGAACTTGAACAGTTGGGGGTCGTGCAAGCGCCCCTGTTCATTCAATTCCCCGAGGGCGAGGTGAACTCGGCGGACATTTCAGCAGACGATTTCTACAATCGCCTGGAATCCATGCGCCCGAAATTCCCAACCACGGCACAGCCGTCCGCAGGCATCTTCGCGGAGCTGTACCGCAAGATCGCACAGACGGATAAGGACATTTTCTCGATCCATATTTCCTCGGGGCTGAGCGGCACGATCAACTCGGCGCAGGATGGCGGCAGTTTGGTCAAGGATGAGGCGAATGTCAAATTCTGGGATACGCTCACGCTCTCCGGCGGCGAACGGTTCCAGGTCATGGCGGCGGCGCTCGGTCACAAAGCAGGCTGGAGCGTGGAAAAGATCCAGGAACGGCTGACCAAGATCCGTGAGAAGACCGAGGTGATTTACACGCTCGACACGCTGGAATATCTGGCGCGCGGCGGGCGCATCGGGCGCGTACAGGCAATGGCAGGCGCGCTTCTAAATCTCAAGCCGATCATCCGCGTGGATACGGACGGCAAGTACAGCACGGTCGCAAAGGGGCGTTCCATTGGAAAAGCGATGACCATCCTTGCAGATTATCTGCACGACAAGTATGGCAATACCCCGCTGTGGACGACCGTCCTGCATGGACGTTTCGCCGAGAAAGCGGATGAACTCGCGAAGGAATTTCAATCCAAACTCAATGTGACAAAATTGGAGGTGATGCGCATCTCGCCAGTGCTGGGCGTGCACACCGGTCCGGGCATCGTCGGCGCGGCGGTGGTGCCAATGGAGTTGATGGAAGATCTGGTGTAGAAAGTAGCAGGTCACGCTTGAAGCGTGACCTGCGTTTATCATACAGCAAACCTTCTTGCCTTTTCGATCCGCTCGCCCAACGGCAGGTGCGAATAGAACATTAAGACGACCCATTTTTCAGGATCGACGTCCCCGAGATTCTGATTCGCCAATCTCGTAAACGCGGACGCGAACGCTTCGTTCTTACCCGTAGCCTGCAACGCGTAGTCGTCAGCTTTTCTCTCCCTCCAGCGGGATACGGCATTATCGAGCGGCTGGGTGACAAGCCCGTAGATGCTGAAGATTAACGCCAGCGCAGGGAAGGCGGCAATGTCGGCGGAACTAGCAAAGCCGAAATATCCCACTGCCCAATTCAACGCCAGTGACGCAAGATACAATCCCAACGTCGTACTGATCGTCCCGAAAGCAATGAACAACGGAATATCGCGGTTGACATGATGCCCGAGTTCGTGCGCCAGTACGGTTTCGATCTCATCCGCTGTGAATTCGTTGATGAGCGTATCACCCAACACGATGCGGCGCGTGTTGCCAATGCCGGTCAACGCGGCATTGGCGGATTTTGTCCGCTTGGACATATCGAATTTGAACACACCTTTGACCTTGGTGTTTGCGCGTTTGGCAAGCGCGAGCAGGCGTTCTTCCAAATCTTTATGTTCGTCACCGAGTGGGATGTATTTGTTAAATATCGGCATGATGAGGGTCGGCGCGAGGTTGGAGAGCAACACAGTAAAGACCAGCATCCCGCCCGCCGCCCATAACCACCACAAATCACCAGTGAGGCGCAAAGCAAGATAAAGCAATTCGAGCAGAATCAGCCCGATGGGCGCACCAATGGCGAGACCCTTGAGGCGGTCAATGATCCAATCTTTCAACGACTGGTTGGATTGACCAAAGCGGTGCGGCAGGACAAATCCGCTGTAGTAGCCGAGCGGCAGAGTGACAAGGGAGAATATCCCGCCGAAGATGATGACAAAGATCGCGATCAGGGACCAATCGTCAGCGGCGAAGGAGGCGATCCATTCGCGCAGGGAAATGCTCCAGCCGAAGACTATCCATGCCAGCATGTAAACAGCGCTGAGGGAAGTATCCACCAGCCAGAGGCGGCGTTTGATGTGGGCATATTGTTTGGCTTGTTTTTGTCGTTCGGGGTCAAGAGTGGTTTGCATGAAAAAATTATAGCATCATGCAGGACTATAATAACCACATGACCGCACTACACCCCAACTCATACGAACTCATCCGTCCGCTTTTGCTTGGCATGGATTTTCACCTCGTGGGGCGCTCGATTCTCGCCAAGCAGACACCCGCGCAAATCTTCGTGGACAATCACGAACAGCCCAAAGCCATGTTCGCGCAGGCGGGTCACAGATATATTCTGGCTGGCGATTCCGAGATAGACAGTTTCAATCTTGGGATTCGAAAAATGTTCACGAACGTCATTTTTCCGCAAGCAATTGCAGCAGGTGAGGAAGGTTTTGGAATTTACTATGATGCGCCTGCATGGGAAGAAAAAATGGACGCGCTTCTCACAGGGAGAGAGACGATTCACGCCAACCGCGAATACTATGCCTGCAAGGGGTTGAAACAAAAGTGGCAAGACGCTATGCCCGAAGGATTTCAGCTCCACATGGTAAATGCCGACCTGTTGGCAAATACCGACCTGAAGCATCTTGAAACGCTCAAAGAGGAAATGACATCCGAACGACCCAGTGTGGATGATTTTCTTGCCAAGAGCTTTGGCGTGTGTGCGATCCATGAAAATGAACTTGCGGGCTGGTGTCTCTCCGAATACAACGCGGACGGGCGCTGTGAGATCGGAATCGAAACCACCCGTGATTTCCGTCAACGCGGGATCGCTACCGCGCTGACACTCGCCTTTCTCGAATACGCCTTCTCGCACGGCATTAACGAAGTCGGCTGGCATTGCTTCAAACGAAATGAGGCATCCGCAAAGACTGCCCTCAAGGCAGGCTTCGACAAAATCTGTGACTACAAGTACTACATTGTTCCGCTCAAGGAGTAAGCATGAAACTCACAATGCGCCCCTATCGAGGCGAAGAAGATTACTGGCAAATGCGCCAGTTCCTGCGCGAGGTCATGTTATTGAACAACCTGCATCAATATAGTTGGCACGTTGCCCGACTCGACTATTGGTGGTGGTTCGCCAACAAGGACATTGAAAAAATTGACCTAACACAAGTCATATTTTTCTGGGAAACCGAAACAGGGGAAATCACTGCCGTTCTCAACCCTGAAGGCAAAGGGCAAGCCTATCTTCAAATCCACCCGAAATACCGCACGCCCGAACTTGAAGAGGAAATGATCGCCGCCGCGGAAAAGCATCTCAACCATCCAAACCGAGAAGGCAGGCTGCGAATTCAAGTCTTTGCTGATTCAAAAGATACCCTACGTCATGATATTTTGATACGACGCGGCTATCAAAAAGTGGAGCGACCCGAGACGAGTGAGACCATTCATATCTTCACACTTGAAAATGAAATCCCAAACGAAAAAACACCCGCAGGATACACCATCCGCGCGCTTGGGCATGGACTGGAACTGCTCGAACGTTGTTACGCCTCGGGGCTTGGCTTTCACGATGATGATATCAACATCGCCCGCGAAAATCGCGACGACCCGAGTTGGTATCACCACATTCAATCCGCGCCGCTTTACCGCCGCGATCTTGATATTGTAGCCGTAGCCAGTGATGGTTCAGTCGCATCCTTCTGCACGGTTTGGTTCGACGATGTCACCCGCACGGCATACTTCGAGCCTGTTGCCACCGTCCCCAAGCACCAGCGGCATGGGCTCGGCAAAGCCGTCCTCACCGAAGGGCTGAAGCGTCTCAAAAGCATGGGTGCGAAAATTGCCACGGTCGGCGGGTATTCCGATGCGGCAAATGGATTATATTTTTCCGTCTTCGGCAAAGAGTTTGACCTGCTGCAACCGTGGGAAAAATTTTTCGACTAAAAAAGTGACTGTCACTCCGCTTCATCCCACCCGACGCCTGATTCTGTTTAAGCAGCCTTTGCCTGCTCTGCCGCTAACAGCGCGATCACTTCCTCCGACTTCATCACCTGACCATACGACTTCAACGCCGCCAAAAACGCCTTGTGGACATGCTCCGCGGGGATGGTTGTGCCGCCATGTTCCAAATCCCGCGTGGCGCAGGCATCTTCGGCAACAATTATCTTGAAACCAAAGTCCGCAGCGGCACGGGCGGTGGCGTCCACACACATGTGAGTCATCATGCCGGTGATGACGACGCGCTCCACTCCCCACTCTTTGAGCATCTCCAATAGATTCGTCTCGCGAAATGAGTTGGGATAGTGTTTATACACGATCGGTTCGCCCTCGAAATGCGCAACCGAATCGTGAATGTCCGATCCGCTATCGCCGCGGATGAAAAACTTTGCATCGGGCTTGAGCGAGATATGCTGGATGTGGACGTGACACCCGCCATGCTCGCGGAAGCATTGCAGGAGCATGTAGGCATTCTCCGCTTCTTCAGGGTTCACAAGCGGAAACTTCCCGCCGGGGAAATAGTCTTTTTGAATGTCAATAACAAGTAGGGCTGTTTTCACAAAGTCTCCTTTATTTCATCCCAAACAGGAAGCGCATTACACCAAAACGTTTGACCACGCCTTCATACAGCACCATAATAATCACGAATGAAACGGCTCCCAACAACAGGTATTTGGGAAAGACCGCCAGTGACCAATCCATGATGAAGTAGCCGATGATGACGATGACTGACTGGTGAAGGATGTAGAACGGCAGGACAGCTTGATTGGCGTATTTCAGGAAGCTGTTATTGAAGTTGAGATACTGAGCAGCAAGTCCCAGAAATGCGAGAAGCCAGCACCAGGTGTTGAATCCGCGGATGATGGAAAATATCGGGTCATAGGTGGACATATCCATACCGAGGACGAGGTAAAAGCCCAAGATCATCAGAAGCAAGCCCAGGGTTAAAGAAAAGAAGCGTTGACGCGCGATAACGAGGCGGTAACGTTCATCCGTCGTCAAAAGATAGCCGATGAGGAAAATTGTCAAATAGGTTAGCGGACTCCAGCCGCCGAAATCCCGCCGCCCCACCGTATCAGGCGAAAGGTTCACAAGCAATTCGACCAAAGCCATGGGAATGAAGAATAAATAGATCACAAAAGGTCGCGCGAAGAAATCTGCGATGGGTTTCATGTTCGCACGGTTGATGAATTGGAACACAGGGAGCATGATCCACGAGAAGAGGAAGAGCATCAGCAGATACCACAAGTGCAGACCCATCCATGCGAAGTTGCCGCCGAAACCGTACCAACCTTTGAAATATTCGGGAATGAACTGCCAGAACGAATCAGAAAATTGACCGTGACTAATGCGTTCAATGTAAACTTGTACAATAATATGCGTGAAAATGCCAAACACCAATGGGACCAACAAGCGTGTCACGCGCTCGCGCATGAACTCGCCGCCAGAACGATGTTTCAGCGCGTAATACGTGGCAAAGGCGGATAGGAAAAAGAAGAGCGGCATGATGAACTGATTCAGCAGGTTGACAAAGACCGTCGCGCCGAAATCCAGTTCGATGTTCTTGACATGCCAATCCTCCTCGTTGAAAAAGCGGGCAACATGAAAAAGAAAAATCCCCATCATGCCCAGCACACGAAGCCAGTCCACATCGAAATAGCGGTTCTTAGTACTCATTTACTTCCTCCCAAAATCGGCGGGATTTTCGCCCCAAAGCCCGGTATCCCATTTCAATATCTTGCCTTCGGGCAGCTCATTTTCCGCCAGCCAGTTTTCCGCACTGCGGATGATCGCAAACAAAATGGCGTTCTTCGATGAATGTTTCAGTCTCGTCTTGCATTCACCCTGATGCACCCAAGAGATGGCGTTCTGCGAATCGGAATAAACGGGTACATGCATGTTGTGTTTCGCCTGCCACGTCAACGCATGGACGATGGCAAGAAATTCACCAACGTTATTTGTGCCATCATTGTACGGTCCCACATGGAAAATTTCCTCGCCCGTCCCGGTATTGACACCGCGATATTCCAGTTTGCCGGGCGAACCGCTGCACGCCGCATCCACACAAATGGACGGGAGCAGGGGTTGAATACTTGCCGTTTTCCACTTCCCGCCGGATGATACTTTGCCTTTGTAATCATCGTATTTTGCAAGATAAGCGGCTTCCGCTTCAGCTTCGCTCCCGAACGCCTTGTACTGCGCCCCGACGAAGCCCTTCACCTGCTTTTCACACTCCGCCCAGGTAGTGAAGATGCCGGTCTTGCGTCCCTTCCAGACCACGTAATATTTCTGTTTCGGCATACGTCAATTTTACATCAATGCCGAATTTTTGACTGTGAACTTTTTCGCGGATGTGGTACAAGATAGCCCTTACACGATCAAATAACCTTAGCCCAGGAGAAAATATGTCATACGCACACCCTGAATACCTTGTCGATACCGAATGGGTCGCCAATCACCTGAACGACCCAAATGTCCGCATCATTGAATCGGATGAGGATCCGCTGCTGTACCCGATGGGGCACATCCCCGGCGCGGTGCAGGTGGATTGGTTCAGCACGCTCCAGCATCCGCTGCGGCGCGATTTTCTGACGAAGGAACAATTCGAAGAAGTCGCATCCAAGCTGGGCATCACCAACGACACCACGGTCGTTTTCTACGGCGACAAATCCAACTGGTTTGCATGCTACGCGCTGTGGCTCTTCCAATATTATGGGCATGAGAACGTGAAGATCATGGATGGCGGACGCGCCAAATGGGAGCAGGAGAACCGCCCGCTCGTGAAGGAAGTGCCCGAGTATCCCCGAACAACTTACAGCGCGAAAGAGGCGGATAAATCCATCCGCGCTTTCCGTGATGACATTTTCAAGCATCTTGAAACCAAACAGCCGCTGGTGGATGTCCGCTCGCCAAAGGAATATTCCGGCGAGTTGACCCACATGCCGAACTATCCACAGGAAGGCGCGACACGCGGCGGACACATCCCCGGCGCGGTGAGCATCCCCTGGTCTCAGGCGGTTAACGAAGCGGATTCAACGTTCAAGACTCCCGAGGAGCTGCGTGCCATCTACGAGGGAAAGAACGTCAACGCTGACGGCGATGTGATCGCCTATTGCCGCATCGGTGAACGCTCGTCGCTGACATGGTTCGTGCTGAAATATCTGCTGGGATACGAGAAGGTCAGGAACTACGACGGTTCATGGACCGAGTGGGGCAACCTGGTGGATGCACCCATCGAAAAATAGTAGGGGCGGGGTAACCCCGCCCCTACAGAGGATATGAATGTCTTTACCTAAAAATCTTCAAGAGATCGTGAACGACTTTGCGGGCATGAGCCGCGAAGAAAAGATCGAAACGCTGATCGCATACGCCGAGTCATTCACGGAACTGCCGGAGCGTTTCGCGGAAGCGCGCTCCAAGATGGAGCCGATCCCGGAATGCATGACACCGGTTTATCTGTTCGCTGAGAAAGAAGATGACGGCGGCTTGCTCTTCCACTTTGACATTCCCAAGCAATCCCCCACCGTGCGCGGACTTGCCGCGATCCTCGCCATCGGATTAAATGGCTGTACGCCTGAAGAGATCATTGCCGTCCCTGCAGATTTCTACGCGCCGATGAAACTGGAAGATGCCATCTCTGGTCAACGGTTGAACGGGTTTCGCGGCGTGCTGGCGCACATGAAACAGGCGGCTGTGAATCTGTTAAACAAATAGGACGGGATTTTCTCCCGTCCTATTCATTACTTTTCGTCCATCCAGCCTTGTTCTTCCACTGACATAAAAATATCCGTCGCGGAGATCATCCCGATCAAGGCGCCGCTGTCATCCGTGATCGGCAGGTGATGGAACTTATGCTCCTGCATGACCTTGGAACATTCCATCAAGGTCCAATCGGCGCGCCCGGTGATGATGGGACCGGACATAATCTCGCGTACGGCAGTCTCGGCAGGGTTGCGTCCTGCGGCGACGATCTTGTCGCGAATATCTGTGGTGGTGACAATTCCGTACGAGTTGTCCTGTATACTGATCTTTACCACCACGCTGTGGATCTTGCGGCGGCGCATGAGCGTGGCGGCGTACGAGACGCTCGAATCGGGATCAACGACAACAACAGGGCTGGACATCCAATCACGGACAAGGTGTGGCATAGAACTCTCCTCTTCTCTTGGGCTATTTCACCAATAATTTTACAACATCCAATGCGAACAACGAGCCATCCGCCGCATTTTGATCGTGAATTTCAAGGTAGATCACCGTCCCGGCAGGGATACCCGCCAGCGTGAAGGTTTCGTCAAACGTGCCCGGCGCGCCGAAATCGGGAGCCATGACCATGATGGGTCCCGCCGCAAATTGATTACCGTTCTCATCATAGACAAAATAAGAGAGATTGTTCTCGAACGGCGCAATGCTGACCGTACCGGTCACCTGCACACTGCCGCTGACTTCCGTTCCATCGGCGGGCAATGCGATGTCAATGCTTCGCCTGTCACCGCCGGGGGTATCGGTTGTGTAACTCATCAGCCACAGTTTGTTTTTCACCAACGCATAGCGGCGCGTACTCGGAAGCGTCGGACAGCATCCGCCGTCTTCAAAGCCGTGCACGACCGCATCAATGAACACTTCGCCGTTCTCGATGGAAATGCTATTGATCATCGGGCGGTCATCGATCAGGACCGAGTCTAAAAAGACAGGCTCGCCCGCCACATTGGCGTAGATCGCCAACACGCCAAATTGTCCCGTGCCGCCGTAATTTTCCAAAAAGATCACAGCGGCATCGCCCGCGCCGTCATCGGTCAGATCGCCAAATGCATGGAACTGTGTCACTTGAACGTACGCAAAATCCATATCCGTGGCGTCCGTTCCCTGCTGAAAACTACCATCCGTCAATTGCACCACAAGCCCATCTTCCCGTATAAGCACGGGATATTGCACATTGTTAATCTGCTCAAGCGTAAGCGCTGACGGAGACGTTACCGGCGCCTCTGTCGGCGCAGGGACGGTTGCTTCTACAGATTCAGCCGTCGGCGAAGGGGATGCGACCGGCAATCCGCAGGCAAGTGCGGCAAGTGCCAAGATCAAGAAGAATCTCAGGGGATAAGTTGGGACCAAGTCTGACCTCCATCCGTTGTTTTATAAAAGGCGCGGCGCCCCGATGCGCTGGTGGTGATCACCCATCCAGTGAGTGAATTGACGAAATTCATATCGGTGATGGTGTCCCCAAAGCGGACATCGGGGGTGATCACTTCGAACGTTTGCCCCGCGTCTCTCGTGACGAGAAACTGGTTACTGGAATAAAAAACGATCTCCTGCGCTGACGGGATTTCAATGAAGTTCATGCGCGGAAGGACATCGGGCATCAGGTTCCACGTATCTCCGCCAGTGTCCGTGGAATATAGGATGGTCTGCAACGCAGCGGCAGCCATGCGGATGACGAGAAAACCTTGTGTGGGTGAAACGAAATGGATTTTTTCGATGGCAAGTTCGCTCGCCTGCGCTTCTGCCGGGAGGATGATGCCCGGCTGGGACCATGTCGCGCCGCCATCCTCCGTGCGGAATAAATACGCCGAGCCGGAGGAATAGATCACACCGCCAATCCAGGCGTTTTGCATATCAAGCGGAACGAGCATGACCTTCAATCCGCTCAAAGGCAGGGAGTCGCCTGCGGCATCGAGATTGGGATCGTTGGTATAGGAGCGGGTCCATGTCCTGCCGCCATTATTGGTTTGAAAGACCGAAACCGCCATCGAACCTGCACCGACGCCGAGATCAGCCAGGATCCAGCCGTTGTCCGCATCGACAAATTCCAGGTCACCCGCACTGAAGGGCGTTTCGAATGATTCCCATGTCATGCCGCCATCTGCGGTGCGATGCAATGTGCCGCCATAGGGATAGTTGTTCGGGTCAACAACCTGTATCCAGGCATGATTGACATCAAGAAATTCCATAAAGACAGAATAGCCTGCTTCAGCGAGGTCGGGCGGAGTGACGTTGTACCAGGTCACACCGCCGTCGTTGGTGCGGATGACATGCATCTCGGTCAACGCCCAGCCATAGACCTCATCCATCATTTCAATATTGACGATGTCCGGCGATTCGATCAATGGGGCATTGATCTCATCCGGCAGAAGCGTACCCTGCGGCTCTGCAACAGATTGTGGGAGGGGCTGCGTTTCCGCGAGGGTTGGCGTAGCGGCTGGCTCTACTGGAATTGGCGCTTCAGTCTGCTCCATCTGGGGCATCGGCGCGGCGCAGGCGGATATCAAAACCACCAGCAAAAAAGAAAAGAGAATTCTCTTCATTATTTCTCCTTGTAACTCCCGGATCTATCCGAGATATTCGATCACTGTCGCTTCACCCTGCCCAACCCCCACGCACAAGGTCGCGACGCCGTATTTGACATTTCCGCGAGTTTTCATTTCGTGAACGAGCGTGGTCACCAAACGCGCGCCCGAACAGCCAAGCGGATGTCCGATGGCGATGGCTCCGCCGTTGACGTTGACAATCTCCGAGTCAAGTTCGAGATCTTCCATCACGGATAACGCCTGCACGGCAAAGGCTTCGTTGATCTCGATCAAGCCGACATCTTTCATTTTCAATCCGGCACGCTGCAAGGCTTTGCGTGTGGCAGGGATGGGACCATATCCCATTACCTTTGGGGGCACTCCAGCCGAGGCGGATGTCACGATGCGCGCCAGCGGTGTTAGATTCAAGGATGAAGCGCGTTCCTCGCTCATCAACAGGAGTGCGGCAGCTCCGTCATTTAATCCGGACGAATTTCCGGCGGTGACAGTTCCCCCGTCTTTTTTGAATGCCGGCTTGAGCTTGGCAAGGCTTTCCATCGAAGTATCGCGGCGCGGACGTTCGTCCGTATCCACCAGCTTCGGGTCGCCTTTTTTCTGGGGAACAGGAACAGGCACGATCTCCTGCGCGAAGCGTCCTGAGTCTATGGCGGCGATGGCACGTTGATGACTGCGCACGGCAAATTCATCCTGCTTTTCGCGCGTGATGTGCGGACGCTCCGCCGCGATGTTTTCAGCAGTCTCGCCCATTGAATCCGTGCCGTGCATTTCCTTCATTTTGGGATTGGGATACCGCCAGCCAAGCGCCGTGTCATACGCGGTGAGATTGCCAAAGGAAAACCCCGCTTCCGCCTTCGGGAGGGAGTAGGGTGCGCGGCTCATGGATTCGACTCCGCCCGCGATATACACATCCCCCTCTCCAGCTTTGATCGCGCGCGCCGCCATATTGACCGCATTCAAGCCGGATGCACACAAACGATTGACGGTCACGCCGCCCACTTCCACAGGCAGGCCAGCCAGCAACGCCGCCATACGTGCCACATTGCGATTGTCTTCGCCCGCCTGATTGGCGCATCCCATGAAGACTTCTTCTATCAATACAGGATCAATCGGATTTCGTTCAAGAATGGACTTAATGACGTGCGCAGCCATGTCGTCGGGGCGGATGGATGAGAGAATGCCGCCCAACGCCCCGATCGGCGTGCGGATGGCATCGATAATGACAACTTCGGTCATGGAACCTCCAGAGAGTGATACTTCGATTCTACCATCCAAAAACAGTATAAAAATGAATGACCTTTGTACACCTTCGTATGTGACGCATGGCACTACTCGCCCATGATGGAAGGCGACATAATCAGGGTGGCGGAATATTTCGCCTAATAATGTCAAACTTCTCGAATAATTGAAAAAGGAGAACCAATGGCAGCCAGAGGCTGGATCGAAGTCAGCGATACGTATTGCAAAGGATGTGAACTTTGCCTGAGTACCTGTCCACAAGGGGTGATGGAACTGGACATGTCACGACTTACCCCGAAGGGATACCACCCCGCGCACACGTTCAAGGACGGATGCACGGGGTGTGCCATCTGTGCCGTGGTCTGCCCGGATGCGGCGATCACAGTCTATCGTGAAGTGACCAAAGCCGCTCCGGTTGCGGCGTAAACGTGCATTTGTAGGGGCGGGGTAACCCCGCCCCTACACAATCATGGAGAAACACATGCCAAAAGAATTATGGAAAGGCAACGAAGCCATTGCCGAAGCCGCTGTCCGCGCGGGGTTGGAGGCGTATTTCGGCTATCCCATCACCCCGCAGACGGAAATATTGGAATATCTCTCGCGCCGCATGCCCGAACTTGGACGTGCTTTTGTGCAGGCTGAGTCCGAACTCGGCGCGATCAACATGGTCTATGGCGCGGCTTGCACCGGCGTGCGCGTGATGTCCACCTCTTCGTCACCGGGCGTGAGCCTGATGATGGAAGGGCTGTCCTATATTGCCGGCACGGAAGTCCCCGCGGTTTTGGTGAACGTCATGCGCGGCGGACCGGGTCTTGGCAACATCGCGCCTGCGCAGAGCGACTATAACCAGGCTGTTCGCGGCGGAGGACATGGCGATTATCCGCGTATCGTGCTGGCTCCCGCATCCGTACAGGAAGCGATCGACCTGACCGCGCTCTCGTTCGACCTTGCCGAAAAATATCGCATGATCACCATGATCATCCTTGATGGTTCCACAGGTCAAATGATGGAACCCGCCGAAATGCCAACGATGATGGAGATCAAACGCAAGGATTTCGAGTGGGCGACCACCGGCGCAATGAACCGCGAACGCCGCGTCCTCACTTCCATTTACCTCAACCCGCTTGACGAAGAAAAAACCAATCTGCGCCTGCTCAAACGCTGGCAGGATGTGCAAGCCAACGAAGTCCGCTACAAGGAATATTTCCTCGACGATGCCAAATATGTCGTCGTCGGTTTCGGCACGGCGGGACGTGTTGCGCTCTCGGCAGTCCGCGAGGCGCGCGCGCAGGGCATCAAGGTCGGGCTGTTAAGACCGATCACCGTCAGCCCGTTCCCGTATGAAGCGCTGGACCAACTCACAGGTCAGGCGGAAGCGTTCCTCGTCACCGAAATGAACATGGGACAGATGCTGGACGATGTCCTGCTTACCGTGCGCGGACGAGTTCCCGTCGAATTCTATGGACGCCCCGGCGGCGTGGTTCCATTCCACAATGAAATTCTTGACGAGATCAAACGCATCGCATCTGGACCTTTAACTGTTCAGTCCAACCCAAGAGATTCCTGGCTGACAAGGATGGCTGCATAATGACAACTCCCAACAATCTTGTTTACGACCGACCGGAAGCCTTCACCGAAATGCCCACGCATTATTGCCCGGGCTGTACGCATGGCGTAGCGCACCGGCTGGTGGCGGAAGTGCTCGAAGAAATGGGCATGATCGACAAGACCATCGGCGTTGCGCCGGTGGGATGTGCCGTGTTCGCGTACAACTATTTCGATACGGATTTTGTCGAAGCCCCGCACGGACGCGCGCCGGCAATGGCGACCGGCATCAAACGCGTACTGCCTGACCGCGTGGTCTTCACCTATCAGGGCGACGGCGATCTGGCGTCCATCGGCATGGGTGAAATTGTTCATGCGGCGGCACGCGGCGAGAACTTGACTGTGATCTTCATCAACAATGCCAACTTCGGCATGACCGGCGGACAGATGGCTCCGACCACCCTGCCCGGCATGAAGACGTCGTCCTCGCAAAACGGGCGCGACGTGGAAACGCAGGGCTATCCGATCAAAGTCTCCGAGATGCTCTCCACATTGGACGGCGTCGGCTATTGCGTGCGCCGCTCCCTGCACGACCCGAAAAATATCCGGCTGGCAAAGAAAGCCATCCGCACCGCCTTTGAAACGCAGGTCCGCGGACTGGGCTTCTCGATGGTCGAATTGCTCTCCACCTGCCCTACCAACTGGGGCATGACACCCGTCAATTCATTGAAATTCGTGGAAGAGCATATGATCCCTGCCTATCCGTTGGGTGATTACAAGATCAGTGATGCGATCAAGCAGATAAAGGTGTAATATGCAAAAAGAAATCATCATCGCAGGGTTTGGCGGACAGGGTGTCCTTTTTAGCGGTCAGGTGGTGGCATACGCCGCCATGGACAACGGCTTGGAAGTCACTTGGATTCCTTCGTACGGTCCCGAAATGCGCGGAGGCACGGCAAATTGCACGGTCGTCATCGCCGATTCTGAGATCGGTTCGCCGCTGGTAAAGAATCCGCCGCTGGCAATCGCGCTGAACCTGCCATCCTTTGACAGATACGAAGAAATGCTCGCATCCGGCGGGACGTTGATCGTCAACCAGTCCATGGTGGACCGCGCCGCAAAACGCGACGACATCCACGTCATCATGGTCCCGTGCAACGAGATCGCCGAAGAGATCGGTGACAAGAAACTGATGAACATGGTGGCGATCGGCGCACTGCTCACCGCCCTGCCCGAACTAAAACTTGAAGATGTGGAAAAGGCATTGGAAGGTCACCTGCCGGCGCGTCACAAACACCTGCTCCCCAAGAATTATGAAGCGCTCAAACGCGGATATGAACACGCGCAGAAGGAATGGGACAAGGTCCCGGCGTAGCCTGTAAAATAAGAGTTGAGCCCGCTTTCGGCTAAGACGGAGGCGGGCTTTTTGTTAGAATGGGGGTATGAAATATGAAACCATCCCCAACCTAACACTGCCAAAGATCGGCTTCGGGACTTGGAACATCGGCGGAGGTTCATCCGCAGATTCCAGCAAGGATGCCGCTTCACTGACTGCGCTTCGCACCGCGCTGGAAGTTGGTTACACCCACTTCGATACCGCGGAGGTCTATGCGGACGGTCACAGTGAGGAACTGCTTGGGAGGGCAATCCGCGAATCGGGAGTCCGACGCGAGGCGCTTTTCATCACCTCGAAAGTGGACCCCGGGCATCTCAGCTACGAAGACGTACTCAAATCCTGTGAAGACAGCCTGCGCAGATTGAATACCGAATATCTGGATCTGTATCTCATTCACTGGCCCCCGCGCTCGATCTCAAAACTTGATGACGCCTTCCGCGCATTGAACAAACTGATGCGTGACGGGAAAGTGAAACATCTCGGCGTAAGCAATTTCAATCTCAAATTCCTGCAGCGTTCACAGGAACTGTCTGAGACGCCGATCATCACCAACCAGGTTCCCTACCGCCTGCCCGACAAATCCTACGTGGAAAACGGCGTGCTGACATATTGCCAGCAAAACGACATCCTGATCACAGCCTATTCGCCGGTGAAATTTCGCAGTATGCGCGTGAACAAGGTGTTGAATGAAATCGCACAGGCTCATTCCGCCACACCGTTCCAGATCGCGCTGGCATGGCTGGTGATGCAGCCGCGTGTCATCACCATTCCCATGTCGATAAACCCGCAGCATATCAAAGAGAATTTCGATGCCGCAGACATTGAATTGAATGCACAGGAAATGTCCCAACTCTCCAACGCCTGGCAATAATCCGCCCCCGGAGAAGAAATGACCTTTCACGCCCTTCCCGAGATCAAGATCATCGAGGAGACCGAAACGGAGCTCGAGCCGCCCTTTCGCGTCATCATTCACAACGACGATGTGACGCCGATGGATTTCGTTGTATATGTGCTCAAGACCATATTCTTCCTTGCCAATGACCGCGCGGCGGATGTCATGCTCACTGCGCACATCAAGGGCTCGGCATATGTTCAAACACTCTCAAAACCGGAAGCGGAAAAGAGGATCAACCGCGCGCATTTCGAAGCGCACAACGCAGGTTATCCATTACGATTTTCCATGGAACCCGAATAATGCCGTCCCAAACCGACACACTCACCCGCATCAACCTCGACGACCTCGTTTCATCGTTCGGATGGGAAGGCTATCCACTGCTCGCATCCGTACTGCGCCGCCTTTTTGCGCGGCCTGCGCGAAAATTCGCAAACCAGATGGTCGAATTCGATACGCTCGTCGGCAGGGTCGGTCTTGCTGAAGCGTCACGCAGGATCCTTCAAAAGAATTACGTGCGCGATGTACGCGTGCATGGGCGTGAAAATGTTCCGGCGGATGGTCCCATGCTTTTTCTCTCGAATCACCCCGGCATGTCGGATACCCTGTGCCTTTTCTCCGCCATCAACCGCACCGACCTGCGCATCATCGCCATCCACCGTCCGTTCCTTGAGGCGTTAAGAAACACGACCAACCAGCTTTTTTTCATCGATGAAGAACCCGCAAAACGCATGAACGCCGTGCGGCAGGTCGCGGCGCATTTGAAGAACGGCGGCGCGGCGTTGACATTCCCTGCCGGGGAGATCGAACCAGACCCTGATGTCTATGATGGCGCATTGGACTCGCTCGGTAACTGGACAGACTCTGCCGGAGTGTTCATCCGCTTCGCACGGGACACGAAAATTGTTCCTGTTCTCGTAAGCAGTGTCGTCTGGGACAGAACCGCCCGCCATCCGCTGACGCGACTAAAGCGTACACGCACCGAGCGGGAAAAACTTGCCGCCGCTTTGCAGATCCTGATCGTGATCACGCAAAACGCCAAGCCGAATACGGTCCATGTCCGTTTTGCGGAACCGATCACGCTTGAAGAGACAGGTTCCACCGCATCCCAAGACATTCATACATTTGTAATTGACAAAATGCGCGGATTGATCCAGAACAAGCCCAAGGACGAAGGAATTTCAGCGTTGTGAGCGAATCGCCATCCTCTACGCCATTTCCGCGCGAAGAAGGGAGCATAAAAAGAAACTTCCTTCGCGCTTTATGGTTCTTAATCCTTGTCGCATTGCTTTATTTTTCCCTGCGCAATGCACCGTTCACCGAGATCTGGGAAGCGCTCAAAGGATTGCGTCTGTGGCAGATCGGACTCATCCTGCTCATTAATGCCCTTGTCATCTGCCTTATGACAGCGCGTTGGTGGCTCATCCTACGCGCGGAAAATCCATCCCTGCCGTTTCTGCCGCTAGTTGGATATCGCCTTGCGGTGTTTGGACTGAGTTACTTCACACCCGGTCCGCAGGTTGGCGGGGAACCTTTGCAAGTGTTGTATCTCCAGCGCAATCACGGGTTGACATTCGCCCGCGCAACCTCCGCTGTTATTATGGACAAACTGTTGGAGTTTCTGGTCAATTTCATCTTGATCGGAATCGGCGCGTGGGCGATCATCAGGGTGGGATTAATTCCAGAAAGCGGGATCAGGCTCAACCTGAGTCTGATCGGGCTGGCGATCCTGCTGATTGGTCCCGTCGTGCATATCATCCTGCTATACAACGGAATCATGCCCATTTCCAGAATCCTGCTCCGTCAGCCGTTCATCAAGCCCGAGAACAAAAGCGTGCGGCTGGTCATCGTCGCCGAGCGGATGGCATCCGTGTTTTGCCAAAAGCATGTGCGCGTGATGTTCCTTGCGATTGGCGCGTCACTGCTGGCGGTACTGGGAATCGCCGCGGAGTATTATTTGATGGTGAGGTTTTTAGGAATGCAGATCAACGCAGTACAGGTATTCGCCGCGCTGACCGCGATGCAGGTGGCGTTCCTGATGCCCCTGCCTGGCGGACTTGGCGCGCTGGAAGCCAGCCAGGTGTTTGCGCTCGGCGCATTCGGACAGCCAGCGTCCGCGGCGATCAGTTTGACATTATTGATGCGGGCACGCGACATTTTGAACGGGGGCATTGGTCTGTTGCTCGCGGGGCGCGGATTCAAACCACAGATGAACACGGATGAACACAGATGAGTATGGAGTATTCTTTCCCCCGTTACCTGCTCTCCAAACAAAGCGCGGACGACCGGGCGCTCAACAAAGATGTATTGAACGCATTGAGAACACACCTGCCGCAGAAACCGCTTCGCATCATCGAAGTCGGCGGGGGGATCGGGACGATGATCAAGCGGCTGGTAAGTTGGGAGGTTATCTGCAAGGCGGAGTATGTGCTGGTGGACGAGATGTCCGAGAACATCGAATATGCATCAGGTTGGATCCCGCAATGGGCAGAAGAGACAGGTTTGAGCGTGGAGCGAAGCGCGGAGAGTCAAATTCGGGTGTTCGATTCGACTCGCGACATCCGTATCCAATTGGAACGGGCAGACGTCTTCGATTTCATCCAAAACAACAAAACGCCCGCCGATCTGTTGATCGCGCACGCGTTTTTGGATTTATTGCCGATGCCCAAAAGTTTAACAAAACTTCTCGCCCTGACGAACGGGCTGGCATGGCTGACGTTGAACTTCGATGGTGTGACAACCTTGGAGCCGTTAATCAATATCGCATTGGATGAACATATCGAACGACTGTATCACAAGACGATGGACGAACGCCACACGGGCGGAAGCAGTAAAAGCGGGCGATATTTGTTTTCGCATTTGCAACATGCTGGCGCGGAAATCCTTGCGGCGGGGGCGTCGGATTGGGTGGTGTATGGCGCGGATGGAACGTACCCGCAGGATGAAGCGTACTTTTTACATTTCATCCTGCATTTTTTTGAAGAGTCGTTAAAGGGGAATAAAGAATTGGACGAAAAGATTTTTGCCGACTGGCTGCGAAAAAGACACAAGCAGATCGAGCGCGGCGAGTTGACCTACGTCGCACATCAGCTGGATTTTTTAGTAAAGAAGAGTTTGTAGGGCGTTTTTTTCAACCCGCCACTTTTTCGATTAATGGAAATCGTCAGGCTACAAGCCTGACCTACGGATTAATCCGCGGGTGCACCAGCCAACATGGGTTCGTCGCCGTTGTACTTCGTCAGGTGGGGCCATTTCCAGGCGATGGCGATCGTGCCGATGATACAGCCGATTCCCCCGCTGATGATGGCATACGGCGCACCGAACAACTGTGCGAGAACGCCAGCGCGAATC
The DNA here is from genome assembly GCA_964410375.1 of uncultured Anaerolinea sp. Classification (GTDB taxonomy): domain Bacteria; phylum Chloroflexota; class Anaerolineae; order Anaerolineales; family Villigracilaceae; genus Villigracilis. The sequence continues at coordinate 30,385 of CAYPHR010000001.1, forward strand.
TCACCGAGTTGCGGTCCGCCCTGGAAGAACAACTGGTTCACACTGGTCATCCGTCCGCGGACATGATCGGGGGTTTGCAACTGTCGAATCGTGTTGCGGATGATCGTACTGACCCCATCCGCTGCACCTGTGACGGCAATCGCCAGCCAGGCGATGATGAACGAGCGCGTCGCGCCAAAGATGACCGTCGCCAAGCCAAAGACGATCACCGAGCCGAGAAAGATCTGTCCCTGCCTGCGAATCTCCTTGACCTGTGAGATAACAAGCGCGATCAACACCGCTCCGACGGCTGGCGCGGCGGAGATATAACCATATTCCACCACGCTGACGTTCAGCACCTCCCTTGCAATGATGGGCATGAGCGTGTGCGCCGACGCAAAGAACGTGGCGACAAAATCCAAGAGCATGGTTGAAAAGATGATCGGCTTGCTGAAGATGAACCTGAATCCCTCACGGATGGCTGCGACGCTCACCCCCGCCGCTTTCTCCGCGAATGCTTGCGGCACATGCCCGATCAGGATCAACGCTGCGATCACAGCAACGAACGAAATGCTGTTGATATAGTACACCGCTTCCTGCCCGAAGGCGGCGATCACGATACCGCTCAGCGCGGGTCCCAGCACCGAGCCGACCTGCGCCGCCGTGAACGTCATGCTGAACGCATTGGGCAGATCCTTTTTTGGCAGCAGGTTGGGAACCAACGCCTGACGCGACGGCGCATCGAAGGCAACGGTCACTGCCTGTAACGCAGTGATGACGTAAATGTGCCAGATGGTGATACTGCCAAATTGGGTCAGCAAGCCCAAGGTCAGCGCAAGAAGCGCGGCGGCAGATTGCGTCACGAACAACACCTTGCGCCTGTCCACCGAATCCGCGAGCGCGCCGCCGATCAACGAAAAAATGATGATGGGCAGAATCCGCGCAACGCCAATGCCGCCGAGCGCGATCGGGTTCGGGTTTAACTGGTTGATGTGCCAAAAGATCGCCCAGAGCTGCATCTGCGCACCAGTGACGGAGATCAGTTGCCCGAGCCAGAGATAGAAGAATTTTTTGTGTTTCAGGGATGGAGGGATGTGCATATATGAATGTCGGGTGTCAGGTGTTAGGTGTCAGGTCAGGCGCGACACGTGATACGTGACACTTCGCACCTGACACTTTTTTACGTTCCCCAATCACGGAGATAGAGAAAGTCATATCCGACCGTGCGGTTGCTGACCTTGGCAATCGGCGGCAACATGCGCTTGAATTGATTGCGGCGGATGCGTGCGGTGACAGTGTTGACGAAGGCTTCATCAAATCCCGCCTCAACCGCCTCCTGTGGACTGTAACGCTGGTCAACGAGCAGATAGAGGAGTTTGTCTACTTCTTCGTAGGTGAAGCCAAGTTCCTTTTCGTCGGTCTGGTCTTCCCACAGATCCGCGGACGGCGGCTTGTCAATGATCGGCGCAGGGATGTTCATGGCGCGTGACAGTTGCCGCACTTGCGTCTTATACAGATCGCCAATGGGATTGATGGCGCAAGCCGCGTCGCCATAAATGGTACTGTAGCCAAGCAAGATCTCGGTCTTGTTGCTCGTTCCGACTGGCAATGCTTTGAAGGCTTCCGACTGGTCATATAACACGATCATGCGCTCGCGCGCCATGACATTGCCCTTGCGAACCTTCGACATCTCAGGGTCAAGTTTGAAGAGCGGCTCGACCATATCCGTGATCTCGATGGTTTTACTTTGTATGCCGAGTTGGTCAATGAGCAATTGCGCGTGTTCCAGCGAATCAGGGGATGATGCGCGGTAGGGTAATCGCAATGCCACCACATTTTCCGCGCCTAAGGCTTCCACGGCAAGCACGCACGAAAGCGCGGAATCCAAACCGCCAGATAGGTTGATAATAGCGCGGGACATTCCCACCCGCGTAATTTCGGATTTGATGAATCCAGCGAGAATGTCACGGGCGAGATTGGTGTTGAGTGTGAGGTTGATATCAGCCACGGGACAAAATCCTATCCAATTCCTTTTGGACAAGCGCAGTCCGCTCATCGCGCAGCAAAGGCAGACGTGCGCGGGTACGACGGAGTTGGTTCAAATCCAATTCGGCGTAGGTGATGGTTTCTTCGTTGTAGGGACCATGTGCCAGTTCCTCCCCATTTGGGTCGAAAACCGTCGCGCCGCCCCAAAAGTGAAGTCCATCTTCATAACCAACACGGTTGGCGTGCGCCACAAAGGATGTGAACATGCTGGCGTACGCTTTGTTCACCCGTTCCACCCAGCGTGCGGATTCGAGCTTCTCGTGATCGTTCAGTCCGCGCCCGGGCGAGGCGGAGGAGAAGAGCAAAATATCCGCGCCATCAAGCCAGAGCAGGTATGGAGGCGAGGCGTGCCAGAAGTCTTCGCAGATCAACATGCCGATGCGTCCGAAGCGCGTGTCAAATGCGCGGACGGAGTCGCCCCAGGCGAAGAAGCGACCTTCGTCAAACAATCCATAGGTTGGTAGATACACCTTGTGATGAACATGCAAGACTCTCCCACCTGAAAGATAGGCGGAGGCGATGTAAAAGCGGTGACGGGAGTCTTCATCCACAAAGCCGACCATCAGGTCAAGATCGCGGGAGGCGGCGAGGAGCGGCTTGAAGATCGGGTCATCCTCTGTCGGCTTGCGGGCAACCGAGGCGACCAAATCCTGCAGGACGTATCCGGTTAAAGAGAGCTCAGGGAAAATCAGCAGATCTGCTTTTTGGGTTTTGGCTTGTTCGATGTAATCCAGGTGTTTGGCAAGGTTGGCTTCAACGCCGCCAAGTTTGGTATTGATCTGCGCGAGGGCAAGGTTGAGTTTCATCGATGCAAATCTTACCACTAAAAATAAGACCACAAAGGGTTCGGACCTTTGCGGTCTTTGGCGTAGCAGGGAATGATCAACCCTCTTCGGCTTTGCCGAATAATCCCCGCTTGTCGAACCACGGCTTGAGGATCAGGTACGCACCGAGGACAATGAGCAGGAGCGCGCCGCCGAGATCGAACTTGAAGATCATCTGGGCGAGTCCGCCGACGAGGGCGAGGATGCCGAGGAAGGTGGTGAATCCGCTCATGCGCAGGCCACTGAAGTAGCGCGCCGCGTTCAAACCGAGGAAAATCAGGCCGATGCCGACGTCCCAGATTCCATCGGGAAGGTTGACATTTTTCAGCAGGAATTGCCCGCCGAGCATAATGAGGAAAAGCCCCCAGAAGACGGTTTCAAGACGCTTGTTGAGAGCGGCTTTTTCAGGGTCTTTGACAGATATGGGTTTGGAAGTTTGTTCGGACATTTTGATTCTCCTTTTAATCTGAACATTGATTCCACATACACAATCGAGATACAGGGGGTGTACTCCTAATGAATTCATTTATAGTGTACAGCGATATGTGTCCAGATTCAATCGAAAAAAAGCGCGCCCTTGTGGACGCGTTTTCCTTGGCAAAGATGGGGTAAGCATCCCTTCAATGTGGGCGTCCGGTGGAAAGAAAAAACCCGACCAAGAAAGATCGGGTTTCAGCGGAGAGGGAGGGATTCGAACCCTCGGTGGACCGGAGCCCACAACGGTTTTCGAGACCGTCCCATTCAACCACTCTGGCACCTCTCCAATATTTGAAGCGGGCGAAATTATACCTGAAAAAATCCTACAAATTCACACTTTCATGCAAAGCTGGATAATGTACCTGATCCATTTTCTGCTCTTTGAGCAAATCCTTCAGCGTTCGAGCCTGTTTTTCTTCGCCATGCACCAAAAAGATCTGTTTCACGCCGCCTTTCACTCCCAGCGCGTATTTGACCAGCAGATCCTGTCCGGCATGACCGGACAGCCCGCCGATCGTGGCGATGTCACATTTACGCTTGTAGATCTCGCCATAGATGCGCACCTCCTCTTCCCGGTCCGCCAACCGGCGACCAAGCGTATATGGCGCCTGCCATGAAACGATGCAGATCGTATTCTGCGGATTCTCAATATTGTTCTTAATGTGATGCAGGATGCGCCCCGATTCCGCCATCCCAGAAGCGGAAATGATGACCATTGGGTCGGTGCGTTCGTTCAAAGCTTTGGACTCATCCACAGAGCGGGTATAGGTCAGCATTTTGAAATCCAACGCAGGGTGGCGCGCTTCCACTACAAATTTGGCGGTCTCCTCATCGAAACACTCCAAATGACGCTTGAATACATCCGTCGCATTCACCGCCAACGGACTATCTACATACACCGGCACACGCGGCACATCGCCATTGTGCATCATCTGGTTCAGGTTATAAACCAATTCCTGCGTGCGTCCCACCGCAAAGGCAGGGACGATCACCTTGCCGCCGCGTTCCACCGTCCGCTTGACCACGTCCCGGAATTCAAGGAATGCCAGTTCGGGACGGTCGTGCTTTTTGTCCCCATAGGTTGATTCCATGATCATATAGTCCGCTTCAGTGGGAAGGACCGGGTCACGCAAAAGCGGCAGATGATACCGACCAATATCCCCCGAAAACCAGAAGCGGATCTTCCTCCCCTTTTCCTCAATCTCCAGCGAAACGCTTGCAGAACCGAGGATATGTCCCGCCTCGTGGAAACGTGCAACTACACCGGGGATCGGCTCGAACGCCTCTTCATAATCTTTGCCCGCGAACATATCGGCGACCGCTTCCGCATCTTCCTTGGTATACAACGGCTCAATGGGCGGCTCGCCACGCTCGGCGCGTTTCTTATTCACAAATTGCGCATCCGATTCCTGGATATGACCCGAGTCCGCCAACATGATGCTGGACAGATCCGCCGTCGCATGGGTCGCATAAATGGGTCCCGCATACCCCTGCTTCACCAAATTCGGAAGATTGCCCGAATGGTCAATATGCGCATGGGAAAGGATCACCGCATCCACATTGCTCGGCTGATACCGGAAATGCAAATTCCGTTCATAGGTTTCCGCACGCCTGCCCTGATATAAACCGCAATCCAGCAGGAGTTTTTTTCCGTTGATCTCCAGCAAATGCTGGCTGCCCGTTACTGTGTGTGCCGCACCGTGAAAATTAACTCGCATGTCTCACTCCAAGTACCTTCAAAATCTGCGCGCCAAATTTTTCGAAACGCGAGGGCGAATCCTTCATCAAGATTCTCAATTCATCCAAATCCTTTGGCTGATTTTCAGCCAGCACCGCCAGATACGGCTTCGGCAGGATGATATCCGACTCGACCTTCAATTCAAGCCCTAGATCTTTCCGCCACGCCTTCAATTTCTCCAACCGACGGAGAACCGCATCATTCTTACGTTCAACCTGTTTACGCTCCACAAGCGGAGCCTCCATCCCGCGCCGAACCGCTCCAAGGATCAGATCCCCCCACAAGCGGATCTGTTTCTCGCTCAATCCCGCCGCAGAGAGATCCACCTTTTTCTCCGGCGGGTTCTTCGACATCAAAACGAACACGTCATCCATAACCACTTTATAAGGCGGACGGTTCAACTTCTCCGCCTCCTTATCGCGCCATTTGCACAGATGGGACAGGATTGTCAATTCGCGCAGGGATAAGTCTTTACGTCCTGCAAACCGCTCCCAACTATCCCCATTCGTTCTTTGCTTTGCTTCTTCAACCTGACAGGCGCGTGAGAAATCCTCCAGCGCAAAATCCAAACGTTCCTTTTCACATAATTCCTGCTCGAGCGCATCGCGCAGATCGAAGAGATAATGAGTATCCAGCCGGGCATAGTGGATCTGTTCCTTCGTCAAAGGGCGCGCCGCCCAATTCGCCTTCTGGTGGCGTTTGTCCATTTTTATGCCGAATTTATCGCCGAGCAATCGATCCAAACCGACGGCGGGATATCCCAACACACGCGCGGCTTGCATCGTGTCGAACAGAGTGGCAAAGGCAAAACCAAAATCACGCCGCAGGCAGATCAGATCATATTCCGCGGCATGGAAGATCTTCTCAATATTTGCATTAGAAAAAATGGGAGCCAGGCTGCTAAGATCTTCCAAAGCGAGCGGGTCAACAAGATAATCCGCTTTGGGGGTGGAAAATTGCAACAAACAGACTTGTTCGCGAAACGCATGCAAACTATTGGATTCGGTGTCCACTGCCACGCGGCTCTGCGCGGACAGATCATCCACCATTTGTTTTAATAATTTCGTCGTATGTACCCAAACGGGCGGCGGCAAAACGTCAGACATATTGACCGATTATAAACCCCTATTGCGTCGAAATTTCATAGATCCTTCTCCATCACAAGCGCGTCCTCTCCGTCATTGTAATACGCCTTCCAGACATCGATAGGCAGGTAACCCGCCTGTTCATACATGGAGATCGCACCGCTATTGGATGCGCGCACAGTGAGGCGCGCCCGGGGCACGCCAAGCTGACGCTCGCATTGCTCCAGCAGCGCCCGTCCAATACCGCGCCGCTGAAAGCGTGGATCCACTGCAATGGTGGCGATCCAGCCCCACCCGTCGCGCGGACGCGGGTCGCCGGCGACGAATCCCACCATTTTTTTGCCCTCCATGGCTTTGAGTCGAATCACATCAGGGAAGGTCAGGACGGCGATCAGGTCGAAAAGGGGCCAGGCGTCCTGCGCAAAGGATTCCTTTTCCAGTATGCGGAGCGAGTTGAGGTCCAGAATGGATGCTTTTACGATGTCCATAAAAATAAGGTCTCTCTGGCGAGAGACCTTATTTTATACCAAATTGATTTTTACTTCTTGCCGTCTTTGCCGAGGAAGTTATCCAACATACTGGTGAATTCCATCGGGAAGATGTACTTGGTGGAGGGGCTCATGCCGATGGTTTTGAGCGTCTCAAAGTACTGGAGGGTCATCGTCTTTTGATCGACCTTATTGGCGGCAGAATAGATAGACTCGAGCGCCTGTGCAAAGCCTTCCGCGCGGAGCAGTTGCGCCTGGCGTTCGCCTTCGGCGGCGAGAATGGATGATTGTTTCAGACCTTCAGCGCGGAGAATGGCGGCTTGCTTTTCACCTTCAGCGACGTTGACCGCCGCTTCACGCGTACCGGTGGATTCGGTCACCACGGCGCGGCGGACGCGTTCCGCGGTCATCTGGCGGTTCATCGCATCCTGCACGTCGCGCGGCGGGATGATCTCGCGGATCTCGACGTTGGTCACTTTCACGCCCCAGCGCTCGGTGACTTCATCGAGGCGGGTGCGGAGCATGGTGTTGATATGCTCGCGCTGGGAGAGCACATCATCCAACGGGATACCACCGATCACGGCGCGCAAGGTCGTTGCGGCGATACCGGCGGCGGCGGCTTCAAAGTTGCCCACCTGCAAAACGGACTGGGTCGGGTCGATCAGTTTGAAGTACCACAGGAAGTCGATCGAGATCGGGGCGTTATCCTTGGTGATGGAGGTCTGCTGTGGAATTTCACGCACCTGCTCGCGCAAGTCCACTTTGACGCCACGGTCAATGACTGGGATCAGGAAGATGATTCCAGGTCCGCGCGCGCCGACACAACGACCGAGACGGAACACGACCAAACGCTGGTATTCGGGCACGATGCGAATGGCATTGGCTATGAACACAAAACCAACGACAACGATGGCGCCGATCAAACAACTAAGAAAGCCAAAGGTCTCCATTTATTTTCTCCTATTAATATTGTTATGAATTGACTTTTTCCACTACGAGGACAAATCCCTCGCGACGAACCACACGGACCGCGCTGCCGGAAGCAATGGATTTATCGCTTTTGGCTGACCACAACTCCCCGCCGACATACACGCTTCCTTCACTATGCACCCTTGTGCGGGCTTCACCGATCATTCCGACCAGCACATCCATATCATGGGACGGGCGCGCTGCAACCGCCTGCACCGATTTTCCCACAGCAATCCATAGAAAAGCCGCAAACGAACCTGATGCAACGAAAGCCAACAGCGGGTTGACCGCCGGCCGCCAGCCATCCACCGAAAACAGGAAGATGGAACCAAGCACCAACAGCAGGATCGAACCGCCCAAATACAATCCGCGGTTCGGTTTGCGGATGGCATAGATGAAAGGCACAACGCTCAGGACAAGGATTAGAAGCGCCCACCAGTTGAAGGATAAGTAGTAGATTGCATATCCCGCCAGCGCAAGGGCAAAGAACGCCCCGATCTCAAAAAAACCCGTCCCCGGCGTTACTAGCGACATCATGGCAAGCAGGATCCCCCCCAAAAGGATCAGGTATGCGACGTTCGGATTAAGCAGAATGTCCATGGGTCCTCCACCTCATTATACAACAAGAAATAAACCGATTTACCTGATATACGTCCGTTGCACACGAAAGTTGCCGCAGGAAACAAACCCACTGGTTGTATAATAACGGACGCAAAACAACAACAATTGGAGTGCCAGTGAAGTTTCAAAAAATCTGCGTCATCGGGCTGGGCTATATCGGCTTGCCGACAGCCTCCACATTTTCCATGCAGGGTGTCAGCGTGCTCGGCGTGGACAACAACCCCCGCATCATCGAAACCCTCAACAAGGGCGAGATCCACATCCATGAACCAGGCTTGAGGGAGGCAGTGGCGGATGCCGTCCAAACGGGCAGGTTCAAAGCCGCCACCCAGCCGGAGGAAGCGGACGCGTTCATCATTGCCGTGCCAACCCCGTTCCAGGAGAACAAGTTCGGCGAGTACAACGGTATTCAATACAAACTGGCGGACATGCGCGCCGTGATCTCCGCCGCCGAATCCATCTTGCCGGTTTTACGGAAGGGGAATCTCGTCGTCCTTGAATCGACGTCTCCGCCTCGCACCACCATTGATCTGGTTGCCCCCATCCTGGAGCGTACCGGGCTGAAAGCTGGTTCGGACTTCTTCCTGTGCTATTCGCCGGAGCGGGTCCTGCCCGGACAGATCCTGCGCGAACTGATCGAGAACGCCCGCGTCATCGGCGGCGTGACGCCCGAATCCGCACAGGCAGGCGCAGATCTGTACTCCATCTTTGTCAAAGGACAGATCATCCAAACCGACGCCACCACCGCCGAGATGGTCAAGTTGATGGAAAACACCTACCGCGATGTGAACATTGCCATTGCGAACGAGTTCTCACGTCTCGCCGACAAATTCGGCGTGGACGTATGGGAGGCGGTTTCGATCGCCAATCTGCACCCCCGCGTGAAAATTCTCAACCCCGGACCCGGCGTCGGCGGACATTGCATCAGCGTGGACCCGTGGTTTTTCGTGGAAGCCGCTCCCGACCTGACGCCGCTCATCTACCACTCGCGCCAGGTCAATGACGGACAGCCACATTTCGTCGTCGAAAAAGTCCGCAACGCGCTTGGCAGTTTGCAGGGAAAAAAGATCGCGGCGCTGGGTCTCGCCTACAAACCAGATGTGGATGACCTGCGTGAAAGTCCCGCCACTGAAGTGGTGCATCTGCTACAAAAGCAAGGCGCGCAAATCAAGGCATGGGAACCGTTCAAGCCGGACGCCAAAATGGACGGCATCACCATGTCCCCCACCCTCGAAGATGCGATTATGGATGCAAACGCACTTTTATTGCTTGTAAAACATACAGAATTCGCGAAACTCGTCCCCGCCGAAATTGCCCGGAAGACCAATGCCCGCATTGCCGTCGATGCCGTCAACGGCTTCGATGCACATCTTTGGCGGGACGCCGGATTCCTAATCACCAAACTGGGCGTGGGAAAATAAGCTATCTATTTTCCATTTCTGCGCAGTGTTGAGCGCCACCCGCCACAGCCATCATATTGCATGAAGTCCGCGCCTCGCAGGCAGCCAGCAGGAAGGCAAATGCAATACACACGATCACCAAACTTTTCGTAATCCGTTTCATGAAATTAATTCTCCCATATACATGGTAGCGCAAAGTCGCCAAAAAGGAGCATACAACTTTGTTTGTGAGAAAATAGCATGAAAATTCTATCCGTTTTTGGCACCCGCCCCGAAGCCGTAAAAATGGCTCCCATCGTCAAACTACTGGCAGAAACCGCAGGCGTGGAATCGCGCGTGTGCGTGACGGCTCAGCACCGCCAGATGCTCGACCAGGTGTTGGATCTGTTCGATGTTAAACCCGAATACGATCTGGACTTGATGCGGGATAACCAATCCTTGGCAGAATTGAGCGCCTCCATCTTCACCCATCTTGATCCTGTCCTTTCAGAGTTCCAACCCGACTGGGTACTGGCACAGGGGGATACCACCACCGTCGCCATCACCTCCCTGCTGACGTATTTCCGCCGCATCAAATTCGGGCACGTGGAAGCGGGCTTGCGGACACATGACAAGTGGCAGCCCTTCCCCGAAGAAGTCAACCGCCGCGTTGCAGGCGTCATCGCCGACCTGCATTTCGCGCCGACGGAATGGTCGAAGAACAATCTTCTGCGCGAAGGCATTGACGAAGCCATCATCAAAGTGACGGGCAATACGGTCATTGATGCGCTGCAATTCGTGGCAAAACAACCCGAGCCGCGGGATGTCTCTGAACTTATAGGGAGATTGCTTCGTCGGGAAAACCACCCTCCTCACGATTACAGAAAACTCATCCTCGTCACTGCCCACCGCCGCGAGAATTTTGGGGAACCTCTGGAAAATATCTGCCGCGCCCTGCTGGAACTGGCAGACCGCGGAGATGTAGAGATCGTCTACCCAGTGCACTTGAACCCGAATGTGCGGGAACCGGTCAATCGCCTGCTGGCGGACAAGGAGCATATCACCCTGCTCCCACCGCTGGATTATCTCCCGCTCGTCCACTTGATGAAGCACGCCACTCTGATTCTGACAGATTCAGGCGGTATCCAGGAGGAAGCGCCTGCCTTTGGCATTCCCACCCTCGTCCTGCGCGACGTGACCGAACGCCCGGAGGGAGTGGCGGCAGGGACTCTCAAGCTCGCAGGAACAGATACCAGCCGAATTGTCGAGGAGGCGAAGCGGCTATTGGATGATACATCTGCATATGGAGAAATGGCTCGGGCGGCAAACCCATATGGCGACGGGCATGCCGCAGAGAAAATTGTCCGGGCTTTACAAGATAGTTAACTTGAATTGGTACTTTCCCCCATGTCGCAGTGGGGAAAATGCAGTTTAATAAAGGCTAACACTTCATACATCCATACAACTTCAGATGGTTTTTGTAAACCTGTCATTAATGTAAAGAGATAACCAGTTGTAATGTTACAGCGGAGGCTTTCAGAAAATTTCTGAGTATAATGAAAGACAGCCATCATGTTAAAAAGATCAATTGCGCCCATTATTGTCATGCTTTTCCTGCTCGCTGAGAGTTGGATACCTGTGCACGCGCAAACACAGGAATCTCAGTATTTTAACGAGACGGGACATAATGTTACAGGAGAATTCCTCGCATTTTACAGAAAAAACCCAAATGCCACCTTTCTTTACGGGTATCCGATCACGGAAAGTTTTGTCAGCAAGGACGGGAAGCGGGTGCAGTATTTCCAGCGCGCCCGTTTTGAACTCCGCGGTGACCTGCCAGAGGGACAGCGCATTCAACTAACCCCACTTGGGAAAACAATGTACACATCCACAGGGGCGGTGGCAGTAAACAACAATCTCTCATGCCGCGCATATTCGGAAACGGGTTTTTCTATCTGTTTTGCATTTCTTGAATTCTTTGATAAATACGGCGGCACAGCGCAGTTCGGCTATCCCATTTCCGGGTTCGAATATCACGAAAATAAACTGGTTCAGTATTTCGAGAATGCGCGCTTGGAATGGCAGCCCTGGAGAGCCGAGGGGCAACGCGTGGTGGTTTCCGACCTAGGGCGCGTATATTTCGATAAACTTCGTGAAGATCCTGCTCTGCTCAACCCCACCAGCCCGATTGGCAACGCTCCTCAAACCATTCAAAAATTACAGGTGCGCGCTTTTGCCTGGAAAGCAGTCACCCTTTCATCCGATAATCAGTTGTTCTACGTCATTGTGCAAGACCAGAACAACCAGCCTGTTTTCAATGCAAATTGCACCGCTACCGTTTACTGGTCCAACGACACCAATAACACGACATCCATTTCCACCAACACCAACGGCGTGGGAATCATTTCTTTGTCATTCAACAACCAGCCCTACGGCAGTCTGATCTCCACCAATATCACCTGCAACTACAATTCATTGAACGGTTCTACAACAACATCGTTCAGGATCTGGTACTAAAAAACTCCCGACCACGGGAGTTTTTTATAGCAGTTCTCTCAGATTGAAGACAGGACCATCCCTGCACGTCATCTTCCATTCATGACGGACAGCCACCGCGCAGACCCCGCATTCAGCAAGCGCGCCGCACGGCATGGATGCGCGGATGAGAATCTGCGCTTCGCACTTTAGCCTCGCTTGATTCCCCTCTCCCAGCATCTCCCGCAACCGATCCAGACTCGCGCGCGCCGCGTCCAGAGCGGCATAATCCGCCCATTGAAGGATCTCCAGCATGGCTTTCAGCGGCTGGATTTCGACAATTTCGGGGAGATCAGCCGCTGCCGAATTGCTGACAAGCACAACTTCCGCATTTTGCCTGACCGCCGCCAAGATCAATCCGCGCAGGCGTACAGGAGAATCGTCAAAGGCGATCAGCGCGATCTTGCGGGCAGATACCGGGACTGCAAATCCACGCCCGATCGGTCCACGCATGGTCAATGATGTGCCGGGACGCCAATCCACGGGCAGGGGCGGCGCGGAGCGGAACCCGTGCGAGGTGGATTCGGCTGCGAAAACGGAATCAGCCAACGGCGCGGAGGAGGCGTCGGCATGGGCGAGGAGATACTGCCCGGATGCGGGAGTCAGCTCGGGAGGGCAGGCAATCCGGGCGGAGCCATCCAGAAAGACCTCTTCGACGATACCTTTAGCAATCTTCATTGGAGAAATGTTAACATGCTTCGATGCCTCCTGCAAGACGGTTATAATCTCCAAAATTACACGGAGGAACCATGAATATCTCAAGTTTACTGCAAGGAATTGCCTCCTTTGCATGGGTGGGTTTATTTGGCGTGATCGTTGCCATCTTCGTTCGCGCCAGCCGCAACCAGCCCGTGAAGGGATTGACCACAGCTGTGGTCGTGTTATTGGTGTTTGCCATTTTGCTGACATCGGTGGGTGCCGGGCTGGTGTTCATCGAGCCGGATGAATTAGGCGTGGTGGTGACAGCGGTTGGCGGAGAGGGGATTCGCCCGGAACCGTTGAATTCCGGTTTGCATTGGGTGATCCCGTTTGTGGAACGTGTGGAACGGTTTTCGATCCTGAACCAAACCTATACAATGGCTTCCGCGGCGGACGAAGGGGCATCCATGTCGGAGGATTCGATCCAGGTACGCACGAAGGACGGTCAGCAGGTGTATGTAGATGCATCTGTAATTTATGCCATAGACCCGATGAAATCGATTGATTTGTACCGCACATGGCGTTTTACCTATCAAGATGGGTTTGTACGCCCGCAAGCGCGCGGTATCATCCGTGATGCGGCTTCACAATACGGCGTGGAGGAGATCGTGAGTTCCAAGCGCGCGGAAATGCAGGCGATCATCACGGAACGCCTGAGCGAAGTATTCGCCGACAATAATCTTGTATTGAGGGATTTCGTGCTGCGCAACATCCGCTTTAGCGAAGAATACGCGGCGGCGGTGGAGCAAAAACAGATCGCTGAACAGCAGGCGGAACAGGCTCGTTTTGTGGTCGAATCAAAGAAGCAGGAAGCCGAACAAGCCCGCCAGATCGCACAGGGTCAGGCGGATGCGGCAGTGATCGCGGCGCAGGGCGCGGCAGAAGCACGCCTCATCGAAGCGCAAGCCGAAGCGGAAGCCAACCGCCTGCTGGCGGAATCCCTGACCTTCGAATTGATCCAGTATCAATACATTTTGAAACTCGCCCCCGGCGTGCAAACGATCTTCATTCCAAGCGGCAACCAGTTCATTTTGCCGTTACCGAACACGACACTTCCCGAATAATTTTCAGTGACAGCCGCTTTTGAAGCGGCTGTCACCACTCTTGAAAACCATGCCCATCCCAAAAACTGGACGCGAAATCCGCCTGACGACTCTTTCCGCCTGCGCGGGTTGAGCGTCCAAATTAGACGCTGACGCGTTGACGCAGGTTCTGCGTCCCATCAAAGACATCTTCGATCCCGCTTCCTACCCGGACCTGTTGGTTGGTCTGACGTCCCCGGATGACGCGGCTGTCTGGCGTTTAAGCGACGAGCAAGCCATCGTCATCACCACGGATTTCTTTACCCCCGTGGTGGACACACCCTACGAATACGGTTCCATTGCGGCGGCAAACAGCCTCTCAGATGTGTATGCGATGGGCGGCAAGCCCTTCCTTGCGCTGAATATCGCGGCATTACCCGATAACCTACCCGCGGAAATCTCAAGCGAAATCCTACGGGGCGGGGCGGAAAAGGCACGCGAGGCAGGTGTGGTTGTCGCGGGCGGACACACGGTCAAAGACAAGGAGCCGAAGTACGGACTAGTCGTGATTGGTTTCGTCCATCCGCAGAAAATCATCAGCAAAAGCGGTCTAAAAGCGGGCGACGTGCTGATCCTTACCAAACCGCTGGGCGGCGGCGTGACAACCACTGCCCTAAAGCAGGAAAAAGCGGAAGAGACACATGTGGCTGAAGCCATCGAATGGATGCAGCGCCTGAACAAATCTGCGGGTGAATTGGCAGTTGAGTTTGGCGCGCGCGGCGGCACGGACATTACCGGCTTCGGCTTTCTCGGTCATGCCATGGAGATGGCGGAGGCTTCCAACGTTTCCCTGCAAATCGACTTTGCAAAACTGCCCTTCCTGGGCGGCGCGCTCGGATATGCCGAGCAAGGCATCTTTCCGGGCGGCGCGTTTGACAACAAAAAATATTTTGAAGCCGCTGTGGCCTTTGCAGAAACGCTGGATGAGCCGTCACAGATGCTGTTGTTCGATCCGCAGACCAGCGGAGGATTGCTGTTCGGTCTGGAGCGGGAGAAGCTGTCGGCGTTTGAAGAGGCTGCGAGAAAACAGAACCAGCCATTTTGGGTGGTTGGTGAGGCGCGCGAGGGGACGGGCATCAAGGTCCGGTAGAAATGTTCCGCATTGGAATCATCGAACTCGGCATCACGTGCGGCTTGATCGTGCTGGCGATCCTCATTCCCATTATCATCACCCGCGGGTATGCCAGCCTGAATCGACGGCTGAAAGATATAGAGAGCAAAATTGCGAAAAAACAGTAACTTTCAGGTACAATAAGGATGAGAAATTTGCACTAACCATCATGTCCGAAGTCCCCTTAGAACCAGACCCTAGTATTCCTCCCGTTTGTTTATTCAATCTGGCACATTTCATCTGCCGCGGTTCTGCGCGGTTGTGTTTTTTTAATCAATGGTGTACGGGGGCAGCCACCCGACTCCAAAATCCAAGTTGTAAAGGAACCCATGAACATAGGTGCTGAACTCCTTATTATTATGATCCTGATTCTGGTGAACGGTGTCCTCTCTATGTCTGAGGCGGCGCTTGTCGCCTCACGTAAAGCCCGACTCCAGCAACAGGCAAATGAAGGCAACAAGATGTCTGCGCTGGCATTAAAGTTGATCGAAGATCCGAACATTTTCCTCTCCACCATCCAGATCGGTATCACATTGATCGGCGTCCTGTCCGGTGCATTTGCCGGTTTGACGATCTCAAGCGTGATTGCCACCTCTCTGGAAGATATTCCCTACATTGGGGCTTACAGCACGTCCATAGCGCTGGGAATCGTGGTTATTTCAATCACGATCATGACCATCTGGCTGGGAGAATTGGTCCCCAAGCGCCTCGGCATCAACAGCCCGGAACGGATCGCCCAAGTGGTGGCGGGACCAATGCTTTTCATCACAAGACTGTTTTCCCCCATCATCAAGTTGATGAGCAATGCAACAAATTTTGTCCTGCGCCTGATGGGAGTAAATCCGTCCATAGAGCCGCCCATCACGGAGGAAGAACTTCAACTGCTGATCGATCAAGGTACGCAGGCGGGCATCTTCGAAGAATCCGAACAGGACATGGTGGAAGGTGTGTTCAGCCTCGGCGATCAGCGTGTCTATTCCCTGATGACACCGCGCACCGAGATCATCTGGCTGGACATTACCGATACCAAGGAGGAAATTCTGGAAAAGGTTGCGAACTGCCCCTACTCCCGCTTCCCAGTGCGGCAAGATTCGCTTGAAGCGATCATTGGCATCGTAAAATCACGCGACCTGCTCGTGACCTCCCTCTCCGGCAGGGACATCAAACTCAAGGAACTGGTCAAACCTGCCATCTTCATTCCTGAAACCATGCTTGCTTCGCGCGCGCTTGAGATCCTGAAGGAAAAAAATACCGAATTACTGCTCGTCATTGACGAGTTCGGCGGCTTGCAAGGATTGTTGACCATCAACGACATCCTCGAAGAGATCGTCGGCGAGATGGAAGGCGAGGAACCACA
>CAYPHR010000002.1:0-2550 GCA_964410375.1 uncultured Anaerolinea sp.
ATCACAGCGGTGACCGCCGGATCGGGGCTGAGCGTTGTGCGGTCTACAAGGTGGTTGACCGATGTACTCAGGTCGCGGCGTACATCGTTGGTGCGCTTATCAAGCACGAGTTTCACCTCTGTCACGATCCTGCCAAACGAGTAGGCGCTGGTGACGATGCGAGGGTTGCCCGCCGCATCAGGGATCAGACAGTTATAGGGCAGGTGTGTATGACCGGTGATCAACACATCAATGGCGGGATCGAGCGCGGCGTTGATCGTAACGATCGGTCCGGAGATGCCAACACAGGCGTTGAAGTCACCGGGAGGAGGCGTCTGTGACCCGCCTTCATGCAGCAACACGACAATGGCATCCACGCCTTGCGCTTTCAGGATCGGGACGAGGGCATTCGCGGTTTCGGCTTCGTCAAGGAAGTCCCAGCCCTGAATGCCGGAGGCGGCGACCAGGGTGTCGGTCGCTTCAAGGGTCATGCCGATGAAGCCGACCTTGATGCTTTCGAATTTCTTGATCCAATAGGGCGGCAGCGGGGTCTCGCCGGTCTCTTCGTTGACGACATTCGCCGCCAGCCATTGGAAGTTCGCGCCAGCGAAAGGCTGATTTGGGAAATAACAGCCGTCAATGGGGTGACAGCCGCCGTTCTGCATACGGAGCAGTTCGGTGACGCCTTCATCGAACTCGTGATTCCCGACGCTCGACACGTCAAGGTGCATGGCGTTCAGCGACTCGACCGAAGGCTCGTCATGGAAGAGTCCGGAGAAGGCTGGCGAACCGCCGATCAGGTCACCGGCGGCAACGGTTAGGCTGTACTTGTTGCCCACGCGCAATTGCTTGAGCTTGGTGGCGAGATATTGCCCGCCGCCCGCCGGCACACCATCCACTGTGCCAGCCTGGTTTGCCTCTACGTGTCCGTGGTAATCGTTGAATGCTAACAACTGGAGCTGAACAAGCTGCCCGGGCGGGTCGTTTTTCTTGGCGGACACCGTCGCGGGTAAGAGAAGAACTGCAATCAATAGAATCGAAAAAACGCGAAACAATGGCACACGCGGTCCTCTGCTTCGCTTCAAAACAGGATTACTTTGCATGTCTATTCTCCTTTGAGTTGGGGGTGGATGGCAGACCTATCAAAAATGATAGGTTGTCCTCATTATAGGAATATGCCCATGCGTTGTCAATCACGAACTTTAAGCTCCAGCCGCTTTTGGAAGAAGGATAAATGCGCCATCCCCATCGAGGGGCATTGCCAGAGGTTGAGCGTCCAACCGCATCACCCTGCTGTTCGCAAAGAATGCGAAATCGAATTCAGTGGCATCCCCTGCCCGTTTGCCGGGAACAGGCATCAGCCGCGCCGTGAGCGGTTTGTCCAATCGCAGCGACAGGGCACATAGGTCGAGCAGAAGCGGAGCGATCTCATCCGCAGTGGTATCGCCGGGCAGGGGAACCGTATCCAGCCCCGTGCCGCACACCGCCGAATACAAGAGGGCATCCTTCACCGTGAGCGTTTCCTCCGCGGCGCGTTTTGCCAAAACCGAATCTTCGAGAATGGGCTGCATAAAACCGTTGAAGCCGATGTGCGGAAAATCCGCGCGTTCGATGGCTTCGGTGAGGATTGCCGCCGCCGCAAGCGAACCATGCAAACCGATTTTCGGAACGCCCATTTTCTCGACTGCGTTGCCGAGGGAATGCTTGTCATCGGGGAAGGGCGCGAGCGAAAAATCAATGCCATTGAATTGGATTTCCGCCAACTCATTCTTTGCGATGCGGGCGATGGCTTGACCGTGTTTCGTGATCTCCGCGACGAGAGCGCTTCGACCTTCGTCCAGAGTTGGTTGCTCCGCAAAAGCATTCACCGCCACGTCAGCAGACTCGACCGCAATCGCGAATGCAGCCTCGCTGTCATCATGATACGCCGCCGGGAAAAAAGGCGCGCCCGCACGGACGTTCGCCAGCGCGGCGAAGCGCAAATTGGCAAACCCGTTCGGGTCGAGCGGCGCGCATTTGACGATCACTTCTGCACACGCCTTCACCGCCGTCATGTGGATTTTGTTTCTATCTGTCATTGCCCCGCCGAAGAAAATATCCTCACTCGCCGCAATCGCTGCTGGAATCACCTCGTAGCTTCTGGAAAATTCAGGCAACGCAGGTCCAAGTGACGCATAGGAAATACTAGCTTCTTTTATTGCCTGTGCAAACTGACTTGCGAACATTGGCAACTCGTCAATGCCTTTTTCGCCGAGCAACATCGGAAAGGGAATCGTCGCCAGCCGCACTGTCTGTACTTCATAGCTATTGGATTCATATGCGGATTTCGCCTTGGATAAAAATTCCCCCGCCTGTTTCAACATGTTCTCATCCAGCGGGGATTTTGGGTTGCAAAAATAGGTAATGGAACGGATTTTCATCGTTTCCTTCGCTAATCGCTAATCGCTAATCGCTAATCGCTAATCGCTAATCGCTAATCGTTGCCTCACTACCTCGAACATCAACACCGACCCCGCCACCCCTGCATTAAGTGATTCAACTTCCCCTGCCATCGGGATGCTAATTTTTCCA
>CAYPHR010000002.1:2560-21886 GCA_964410375.1 uncultured Anaerolinea sp.
ATGGAACGGATTTTCATGGATAACTCCAAAAAATCCGTTATGCGTACGCTATAACAAAACGCATAACGGATTACCAACTTGCTATTGTGTCAGCCATACTTAAGTAACTGAACAACCGCCCTGATAGATTACTATCCCTAATGGAAACCACCGGGATTCGATTTAACCAATGAGTTGGTAGATTTCTAAAACTCTTCCCGCGGGGCGCGCAGGGCATCGAGCCGATGGCGCAGTTCGATGCGGCGGGCATCTGCCGAGTGGCGGACATCGTTGAGGAAGTTCTGACCGCGGTCACGGAGGTGACTGCGCAAGTGTTCACCCGATTCGGGGGCAAGCAAAAGGGCAATGACAGCGCCGACCAATCCGCCGACAAAGATCCCGATCAAAAAGCCGAACATTCTTCGCATGGTGAAATTCTCCTTCAGGGAAGTTTGATAGGATTTGAGACGTTTTTCTGATAAATTTATTATAGGCGAAAAAACAATTTTGTGGAATAATGTAATTACCGCACGTATCCACGCGAACGTGACGGCGAAAACCAATCCAACCGAAATCGTGTGCAAAACCTGGGGGTCAGCACACAAAGCGGACTCTACCTTTACCGGAGGGTACCTTGTCAACAACAACCATTTCTACCAATACGTCACAACGCAAAAAAGTGACGACTCTCACGTTCCGCCAGAAGAAGGAACGCGGCGAGCCGATCACCATGCTGACCGCCTACGACTATCCCACTGCCATGGCGATAGACAGGGCGGGCATCGACTCCATTCTCGTCGGCGATTCGCTGGCGATGGTGGTCTTGGGCTACGAGAATACGCTGCCCGTCACCATGGAAGAGATGCTTCATCACGCCCGCGCCGTAGCACGCGGGGCGAAATCCGCCCTGCTGATCGGTGATATGCCGTTCATGTCGTATCAGATTTCAGTGGAAGAGGCTGTCCGCAATGCGGGGCGCTTCCTGCAACAGGGCGGCATGGATGCGATCAAACTCGAAGGCGGGCGCGAACGGGCGGATGCAGTCCGCGCCATTGTTGGAGCGGGAATTCCCGTGATGGGGCATCTCGGTCTCACCCCGCAATCGGTACATCAACTGGGCGGATTTCGCGCACAGGGCAAAAATGCATCGGCGGCGAAACGCCTGCTCGAAGATGCGCAGATCCTTGAGGACGCGGGCGCGTTCAGCCTCGTGCTGGAATCCGTCCCTGCGCGGCTGGCGGAATACATCTCGAAGAAAATTTCCATTCCAACCATCGGCATTGGTGCTGGGTTGGGCTGTGACGGTCAAGTGCTGGTCACACACGACCTGCTCGGTCTGTTCGACCGCTTCACACCCAAATTCGTTAAAAAATATGCCAACCTTCATGACGCCATGAACACGGCATTCACCGAATATATTGATGATGTGGAAACCAAACGCTTTCCCGCTCCCGAACATACCGTCGAAATGACAGATGACGAGTGGAACGAATTTTTACGGGTTTCGTAAAGGATATTGAGATGAAAGACAATGTCTTACTGGTTGGTACAGGCGCACTTGCTACGCTCTTCGCGGCGCGATTGAGCGCAGCAGGACATTCTGTATCCATGCTCGGCACATGGAAGGACGGTTTGAAGTCGCTGCAGGAAAATGGCGCGCGTATTGTCGATGCAGACGGGAACGAACATGCCTATCCCGTGTTCGCAACGGATGACCCGAACGAAGTGCGCGGTACAAAATATGCGCTGGTGTTGGTCAAATCGTGGCAGACGGAGCGGGCGGCGCGTCAATTGAAGGATGCGCTTGCCAGGGACGGACTCGCGCTTACGCTCCAGAACGGGATCGGCAACCGCGAAACGCTCATTCGGGACCTCGGACCTGATCGGGTTTCTCTGGGCGTTACTACCACTGGCGCCACTCTGCTTGGACCTGGTCTTGTAAAAGTTGGCGGCGAAGGCGTCCTGTCACTGGAACAGAATCAGGCTCTCGGTCCGTTGGAGGCGGCACTGCGGGCATCCAATTTCAATTTGCAGGTCGTGGACGATGCGCGGTCGCTCATCTGGGGCAAGCTGGTCATCAATGCGGCGATCAATCCGCTGACGGCGCTTCTGCAAATTCCCAACGGCGAGTTATTGTCGCGTCCGCTGGCGCGCAGGGTGATGTCGGCGCTGGCAAACGAAGCGGCGGCGGTGGCTCATGCCGAGCATGTCCATTTGCCGTTTAGCAATCCCGTTTCGGCGGCGGAGGATGTGGCGCGCAAGACGGCTGCAAACCATTCATCCATGTTCCAGGATGTGCGGCGCGGCGCGCGAACCGAGATCGACGCGATCTGCGGAGCGGTGACGAAACGCGGGATGATGCATGGAATTCCCACGCCATATAACCGCGCGTGCTGGCAGTTGGTGCGGGCGATCTAGTAAATGGGCGCAGGTTGCGCTTAAACTTCGCCTTTGCAATCTAAATCTCGCACATGGTAAGATAAGGGAAAATCTCTTTTGGAGGAATCCATGCGCAGGTTGATCCTGACCCTGATGGTTGGTGCGCTTCTTGTTATCCCGACGTTCGTTTCTGCACAGACCAATGTAAGTCTCTCTAGTGCGACTGTGCAACTGTGGCCCGAATATGACCAGCCCAGCATGCTGGTCATCGTGGATTTCCTGGTTGACCCTGCTGTATCTTTGCCTGTGGATTTGACGTTTCGCATTCCGAACGATGCGAACCTGATTGCAGTTGCCGTTCAATCCGGGGACCGGAATTTTTTGAACGCTGAATTTAGCGGACCACAGGCACAGGGTGAATGGCAGGTGT
This sequence comes from uncultured Anaerolinea sp., assembly GCA_964410375.1. GTDB lineage: Bacteria > Chloroflexota > Anaerolineae > Anaerolineales > Villigracilaceae > Villigracilis. The sequence goes on from CAYPHR010000002.1 coordinate 5,349, forward strand.
TCACGATGCCGATCAGCCAGAAATCCCATTATCGATTTGAATATTATCAGCCGTTGACATTCGACGGAAATCAGCGCACATTCTCCTACCTGTGGGACAATGGATATGCAGTGGATGCCTTCCAAGTCAGCGTATTGGAACCAATGAATGTCATTTCATTTGAGACCACTCCATCGTCATCCAGTGAAGTGGTCAATGGATTGAACTATTATGCCAGTGAAGTCGTGCGGCTTGCCAGCGGCGAACAGTACACCTTTAACCTGCAATATGAAAAATCTTCCGATGCACTTTCTGTCCCTCCTCAAGGACTTCAACCGGTTGCGCCGGTGGACGATACGACACCGGGGCGTGTTTCGTTCAATAATTCCCTGCCGTACATCATTGGTGGTCTGGGGGTCATATTGATCCTGGGTGGGATCGTATACTATTTGCAAGCGGGGCGCACTGCCTCCCGTCAGACGCGCCGCCGCAGGACTGCAAATGCAACGGCTGAAAACAACAGCAGCGAAGTAGATGCCTATTGTCCGCAATGCGGGACGCGCGCCAAAGCAGGTGACCGTTTCTGCCGAACGTGCGGTGCGCGGTTGAGGCAGCAGGATGGATAGACAGTGAATTTGTTGAATAACTGAATGGAAAGACCCTCATATGAGGGTCTTTTTCTTGGGGAAAAATCAAATATGTTATTTTTTTGACAATTCATGTCGAATAACAAGATTTACGATCTTTCTGGCGTGGTCATCAATTTTTTTTATAACGCATCATCCATGTTTTTTAAGGAGTGGATGACGTTCAATACTGGTCATTTCGATTTGTTGATACTATGCTAAGAGTGCAGGTAAAGCATTGAAATACAAAATACATGCGCATCGTTTCACTGAAAATCCATCGAATTTGGCTTTGCCTGTAGGAGAATTACCGTGGCAGTTTCACTTTTCACAGGGTTGCTTGGAGGGGCATTTCTGGGATATATGACCCAGAATGGGCGTTCAAAGTTTTGTGATTTCGTCCGCTATCGCCACCCGGTCTTGTTCAAATCGATCGGGCTGTTGTTGCTTGTGGGAGCCATTCTCATGCCGTCCCTGGAACTTAGCGGCATCGTACCTGTTGATATGACCTACTTCTTCTGGAGCGGGTGCATGGCGTTTAGTTTCATTTTCGGCTTCTTCATTGTGCATTGTCAGATCATGCAAAAAGGACAGGAGATTTGATCTGCGGTGTGAATATCGATGAAATACGGATTGCTTTTTATGCCAGATTTTGATTAATGAGATCTGCATTCTCTGGGGCATGGATAAAGCCCCAAAAGACATCCCTTGCCCGGTGCGGCGGGGATGTTCTTTTTCGCACCATGTAATTGACGCGCTCCATGTTCAACCCATCAACAGGGATGCTGACAACCCGCCCCAGTTCTCGCAGGTAGCGGCTGGCGAGACCCGAAACGAAGGAAACCCCGTAGTTGTTCGAGACCAACTCAAGAACAGCCTCCACATTTCCCACCTCGAGGAAAATGTTCAAGTCATCAATGCCGATATCAAATTTCGCCAATTCCTCCATCATGACCCGCCTCGTTCCTGCCGATTCTTCACGGATAATGATGGGTTCCTGTAACAGGTCTTCGGGGGAGATGGACTTCGCTTTAGCCCAGCGATGACTGGCTGGCACGACCAGGCTGATCGGGTCACGGAAGAATTGTTGCGTTTGCAAGCCCGGTTCAGCCGGCTCAGAACTCACAATGCCAATATGGGCATCGTTCTCAAGTAGTTTTGGAACCATATGTTTCGGTTGACAGGCAAGAATACGGACATTAATTCCCGGATAGGCAGTGCGGAAACGTGCAACGACAAGAGGCAGGATGAACCGTCCGCTCGTTGAACTGCACGCAATTCGTAACTCGCCCGCTTCCAGAGTTTTCATGGAAGACATCATCTCCTTCATCTCGTTTGTCTCATGCAGGAGATGCCGTGCCAAAGGCAGGAAGAGATGTCCTGCCTCCGTTAGTTTTAACCCCGTGTTGGTGCGGATGAATAATTTGACATCCAACTCTTCTTCCAACAATTTGATCTGGTTGCTGACCGCCGGCTGGCTGAGGTGAAGTTGTTTCGCCGCCTCCGATATGCTGGAACTTTCAGCCGCGCATAAAAAAGTTTCGATCCTTCGAATATCCATATTTCTTTCCGTTCACGACCCATATATATTATAGGAAGAATAGTTTTGAAATACAACAGTGGATAAAAAAACGCCCAAAAGAATATCTTTTGGGCGTTTCGAAATGAAAACCATCTAATGGTGTTCCTCGTTCGACTGGAAGGGCAGGTAACGGGCTGCCAGACTGAACAATAGAAGCCAATAGGAGATCACCAGCGATGCAACCGCAAATTCAACCCAAGTTGGTGTGTAGGAATTCAACACCACGCCGGGGGTGAACGGGTCATAGGTAATGGATGCGATCAAGCCCGCAAAGTTATAGTTCCAGCGGGTCAGGACTGCGGCGAAGATCGGGATCGCTGCTGCAGCGATCAGGTAGCGGAAGTTGCGTATGCTATTTGCCGCAAGCAGGATTCCGCCCGCGATCACAGGCAGAAGCGCTTGTCCCAGCCAGAAGGTGAGGGAGTATGGAGCGATCGAATCGAGCAGACTTGTTTGCAGGGCAACTTCGCGGTCAAAACTGTAGTAATTTGTGACTGCCCAATCCCAAACCCGCAGATAGGTCAGGAGCAGGGTGATTCCGCCGGCAAGCCGTGCTACATCATATAACGTCGAGTCCTTTACCAATCCCGGGCGCATGACCCTGAAGACGAAAACACCGGTGACAAAGAGAAGCGCGATACCGCCGCTCATTGCCGAGAAAACGAATTGCACCGGCGCACTTTGGTTGAACCAAATACCGCGTCCGGCAAGCACTGAATAAGTGGCGCCCAGAGATGCCTGATGCAGCAGGGAAAGGGTCAAACCGGCAACAGCAAGAACCGGTCCCATCTTATGAAGTCCGTTCGATATTTTCTTTACCAGCGCCATAACAGTGCCAAGAAAACGATAGCGGGTGAGCCAGGGATGGGTATGGAAGACAGGATGTTCCAGCACTACCGGCAGCAACTCGGAAACCAGCACGGATAGGTACAGCACCACACACATGGTGATCTCCCAAAGCAGGGAGTGCGGCTGCCAGTAAACGATCGGATGCCAGAAGCGGAAGGGGCGACCAAGGTCAAATAACAGCACCATGCCCGCAGTGGAGTAGCCAAGAAAGCCGAGCAGGACTGCAAGTCTGCCGATGACTTCGAAGCGTTTGATGCGCAGGATGTACACAATCACGCCGAAGACGAACGCGCTTCCACCCAAGGCGATGGAGGAGAGGTCGATCGAGATCCACAAGCCCCACGGGACGGCGTTGGAAAGACCGGTGACATGCAAACCGTCACGCAGGACGATGAAGGCTCCCACCATGCCAAAAAGCAGACCGATGATCAGCAGACCGATCCAATAGGGGAAAAGATCGATGGTGCGTCTACCGATGCGGATGGTTGGATGGTGAATTCCAGAGATCATGCTTCATCCTCCTTTTGCGAAGAAGCGTTAGTGGGCGGATTCGGCGGAACATAATAGACAAGCGGACTGGTGCTGAGTTCCTCGCGCAGCCGTAACGTGACGATGGCTTCCTGTTTGGCTTTGGAGACCGGACTTTCGGGGTCGTTCAGGTCGCCAAAGACACGGGCATTGGTCGGGCAGACGACGACACAGGCTGGAGTGGCTTCATTGTCCACGCCGGGAACCAAGCCGCGGCTGGTACCGTCATCGATGCGATGCGAGCAGAAGTGGCATTTTTCCACAACGCCGCGCGGGCGGTTGTCCACTTCCTGTGTTCCAAAATCAGGGGCTTTCGGACTGGTTTCGATCGGTTCCCGCCAGTTGAAGACGCGCGCGCCGTACGGACATGCCACCTGACAGTAACGACAGCCGATGCAGCGGTCGTAGTTCATTTCGATGATGCCGTCCGGGCGGTGGTAGGTGGCTTCCACTGGGCAGACATGCACACAAGGGGCTTCTTCGCATTGCATGCACGGGCGTGAGAGGAAGTATTCCGCGCCGGATTGTGTCGTTTCTGTGGTGACGATATTGTATAGCATGTCGTCCGCCAGATTGTTGATGGCTTGACAGGCGTACGTGCAATAGTGACATCCGATACATTTGTTGATGTCGATTAACATGCCCCATTTGGGTCCGTCGCCGGTATGTGGCGTCGCTTTGTTCCACACAGCGAGGGAGTTCAGGCTGAAAAATTGCGCCAACCCGGTTGCGCCGAGAATCGCGCCGCCGACTTTGAGAAGGTCTCGCCTGGAGAGATTCTTCTCATCGTGTTCCGGGGGATGTTGGGTATTCTTTTGCATGGTTACCTCCAATTTCGGGAGGCTGGCAGAATGTGCCAGTCCACAATAAGTAGTTCTAAGATTCGTTATCTTCTGTCGGAGTACCGGGGTCTTTTCCGATCAAGACCCACACAAGACCGCCGCCAAGAATCAGGCCGGCAAGCAGTAACAACCAGGAGGGAAGTGTGATGCCGCCTTCAGGCTTGTCTGTCTCGGCGGGTTCAGGTTCTTCGACAACTTCCTCCTGAACAAGATCGGGTGAGAGCAAGCCCGCGACCGCCAAACGATTTGCCTCGTGAATGTCGGAGTGACAGGCATTGCATGTAGCCATGGTGACATTAAAGCCATGACCGCTGTCATTTCCAATGTGGCAGGTTTCGCAGGTCGCGCCAACCGCGAGATGGGTGGAGCCATGACCCGCGTTCAATTGATCCTTGTGGCAGGCTTCGCAAGTGGTTTGGTTGGTACCGATAAGTTTTTGCTGTTGGGAATGTGGTTCATGGCATGTTGCGCAGTTCATGTTGAGATCGCCATGCTGACCGCCATACCATTCATTTCTCTTTTCCACATGGCAGGTTCCACACGTCGCATCCTCCCGTTCTGTGGAGTAACTCAGTTCCGGATGTGCCTCGCCTTGCCCCGGCAGAAGTACATGACAGGTATCACAATTGATAGGCACAGAACCATGCTGGCTCACCTTCCATAGATCCACGGTTCGAGAGTGGCATTCCGCGCAATCATTGCTGTTGATGGTTTGCGGATTTGCCTGCCAGGCATAAGCATTCTGGTCGGGAGCGAGCACCAGAAACCCAAAAATGGCGATGAAGATCGCGATCACAGTAAATGCAACGCCATGTTTGATGGAATCATGCTTTTTAATCATATTGCTTCCTCCGGAGATTAATGTCTTCTTAATGTAGGCGATATGTTACTTATAAAGCAAAAGGGCATCAAGTGAAGGGTGTCATTGTCATGTCCGCTTAATGTAACGTGTATTATGACATATTTTATGAGAATTTGCCCTTTCTCTAATAAGGTCGTGAATAATTCGTAATAAAAATGGGCGTTCCATTTGGAATGCCCATTTTGCTGACTAAAACTTGTTTGTTATCTGGGCGCACCCAAGTCTATCCATCGTCTGACAATGTCCAACTCCTCCGACGTGAAGGTATTGAAGTGATCGCCGGATTGAACTTGGATCAGAATACTGCCATCCGCATTGCCGGGGATGATTACCGGACCGTTATCGCCTCCCAACATGCTGGCATCATAGGATGACAGATCCAAACCATCGGGAGCGGCATCGCCCTCTCCATGACACCCTGCGCATTTGACCGCAAAGAGCGTGCCAACATAATTGGTGAATGTCGGGTCGCCTGTCAGTTCGGGGATCGTCAGTACCGGTTCAGGCGGCGGCAACTGCGCCTTCAGAATTTCACGCAAGGCTGGGGCATCAAAACCGGCAAATGTGAACACATTCCCATGGCAGGCGCTGTTGGAACAGAAGGATGTATTGCTCGTCCCTCCGGGATCGCTCACGCTATGGCAATTGGAACACGAAGGACCGAGCGCCTCATGATGCAGGTTGATCCAGTTGGGATTGAAATGAGATTCAGGCTCAGGTCCGCGGCTGATCTCGATGTTGATCAGAAAATCATCTGTCCCGGCTACGATGGGAATCGAGTGACACAGATTGCATTCAAGACGGATCGCTTCATCCTGCGCGTTTAGATGCGTGCCCCCATGGCAGCGGAAACAACCCGGTTCATTCATGTGACCCAAGTTGTTAGGATAGGTCCTCGGGTCTATTCCTTGGTCGTGGAAGACGGTGCGGTCGTAGATCGCCTGAATTTCCGCCACAGCTTGTTTGATCTTCGCGCCGTTCTGGCTGTAGTAATCGAAAAGATTCCTTCTGTACTCGTCTTCGATCTCCGCGATCGCTTTCATGGCGTCATCCCGTGTCGGGTACCTTACATCAAGTACGGTCACGGCTTTGCTGCGGATCAGGGGGATGGAAGGGTCGATTAACCCGCGTAACATTGACTGATCAACCGAGTCGGTCGGGTGCATGAATTCATGCGTGACCCGGTTATGGCAGGTGATGCAGTCCATTGGCTTTAGCAGGCTTTCGTCCAATCCTGCCGGATCAAACCCGGATTCGACATCGATATATTCCGTGAATGTGCCGTCATCATTGTAGACGCGCACATAGGGGATTTCTTGGCTCAGGGAGTCTGCGGCGTAGTACATGACGTTGTTCGCAATGTGCCAGTGAATGCCGCGCGCCTCCCCGGTACGGGCATCACCGCCGCCAGTTTTCATGATGATATATTCGGTTGTAGAAGTATTCTGGCGGTCATTGCCAAACCGATGGAACAGGCGCAGGCTGTCATCCACGAATGTTTCAGGTCGGTGGCACTTTTCACAGGTTTCGACGGATGGGCGCAACGCTTTTGCCCGGATCGGATATTCATACAGGTTGAATATCTGATAGTACGCTTCCTTGATGCCTTGCGTTTTTCGCATTGCCTGATCGAAGAACGATGCCCGTCCGATATGGCATTCCTCGCAGGTGACATTGGAGTGGGGGGACTCTTCAAATACGATGCTTTGCGGCGGCATGGTATGGCATACCGTACCGCAAAACATGTTCGAGTTCGTATATTCCCAGGTGTGCACGCCGCCGAACACGATGAGAACTGCAACCACGATCAAGGTGATATATGGTAATAACAGCAGCCATCGGGGAGAATCGGGCGCTGGGTAAAAGAATTTTTTGATGCGTTCTCGAAATTTCATACTACCCTTCCCTTCTCTAAATAATAAAGATTGGCGGACTTTCTGTCCGCCAATCTTTATTTGGATATCGCTTACGGGCGAATGTATCCGCTGACGTCACCGCCCAGATCTTCGATGGAGTCGATCAGGAATTGGATGACGAACTTGGGATTGTGAACGTATGCGCCGGGGTCCTTCTTTGCATACTGGTAGTTGTATGCGGCTTTGAGCAGGCGCGGTGTGAACGCTGCGTAGGCTTGACCGTCCGTATTGAAGAAATATGGGTGGCGGGCTGAGTTGTACACGATCTCGCCGCCATTCTCCTGGGAATATGCCTGCATCTGAGCATAGAGGACTTCTACCAATGTGTCGATCTCGCCTTTGACGCCTTCGGTTATATTGCCATCGCCGTCGTAATCCACATCGTTCTCGCGGATGTCGGCAATATTGTCAACTCCGTGACAGGTCTGGCAGGACTCAAGCTTGGGCTCGAGCGCATGGACATCGTGACAATTCTGGCACTTGTTGAGCGTGCCGGTCTCGCTTGCATGCGTGTTCTGACCGACATATTCCTTGCCGGCGTACATGTACGCGCCCTGTGCATCTGCGCCAAAGAGGGTTGCGCCTGCGGCAAAATAGTGGATGTTGCTGAAGCGGATGCTGGGATCAACAGTATCGAGGTCCTTGTTCCCGAGCGCGCGATCCACGGTCGTTTTGGATGAGCGTCCCTGATGGCACAACAGACACATATTGTTGTCGTCTGCGGCGTAATTTCCTTCAGCATCTCGAATGCCAAAGCTGATAACTGCTCCACTGGGGAAGGTTACGCTATTGACAGTGTACAGATCGGGCCAGGATGCTTCGTTATGACAGGTCGAGCAGGCAAAACCGTTGGACGAAGGGTTGGACAGATTTGCGCCATGTTTGATGAATTCCGGCAAACCGGATGCGCTGTGACATTTCGCGCAGGTGGCTGGTACCTCGTAGACAGGCTCGCCATCGCTATTGAAATCCCAGTAGCGGAAGGCAGTGGTATTGCCGGCAAAGTGTCCCGCGTCATCCCGAGACATCATGCTGACGTCGCCGCCCAGATCGGAGATCGAATCATAGAGCAACTGTACGATGTATTTGTTGCCGTGGGCATATGCGCCCTTGTCCTTGAGGGATACTTGGTAATTGTAAGCAGCCTTGAGCAGGCGTGCCGTCCAGGATGTGTAGCGGATCGAACCGCTGTCACCCTGATCGGCTGCATCATCGCCGTCAGCATCTACGAACCAGTACGGATGGGCGGATGAATCGTAGGCGATCCCTGTTCCGGCGGTCTCGGCAGCATATCTTTTGATCTCGGCATACAGGGCATTCTGCAAGCCCTCGATCTCATAGTACATGCCTTCATTTGCATCCCCGTCACCATCATAATCTTTTGAAGAAGAGACCATGCGGATGTTTTTCATGTCATCCACAGAAGAGACATCGTCATGGCAGATCGTACATTGCTCGACCTTGATCTCGAGTGTATGCGGATTATGACAGCCGGTGCAGGTATTGTAACCTTCAACATGGTCGTTCTTGATATCATAGGTCAAGCCGTCATACTGGTATCCACCCTGAACCATTCCGCCGTAGAGCGTGGCGGCGGCGGCATAATAATGAATGTTGCGGAAACCGAAATTGATATCGTTGCCCTCGTCGTCCTTGATCGGAGCGACAACAGCATCCAGATCGGTAACGCCGAAGCGCTCGATCTGCGCGTCCACGCTGACCTTGGACTCGCGCCCCTGATGACATTCCATACAACGGACATCATCGCCGGCGGTGATCTCCACGCCGGAGGGGAACATCACAGTCGTTTTGGAGATGGTCCCGGCATTGTGACATGCCACACAGGTTACGCCCTGAACATTGGATGCAGGCACGGCAACATCAACTTTTCCGGCTTCGGAACCATCCACGCCGAGGAAATCCTGATAGCCGTCAGCGGAGTGACACTTGGCACAGGATGTTGGGATCTCAGCGGGATCGTCTACGTCCCAGTGACGAAAAGCCTCAGCATCGATATCTGCATGACCGGAGCGCTGCCATTCTGACAGATACGGCATTTCCGGCATGGATGCGGCAATGGGAGTTTCCGGCTCCGTGGTTGCGGCTGGTTGTTCGGCGGCAGGTGTCTCGCCGCCGCAGGCTGCCAAAACAGCGCCGACGATGATCATCATGCCGAACAAAACGAGCGTTTTCTTGAGATGCATTAGCAATTCTCCTTTGGTGCTGAATTCAGGACAATGGAAGTGTATCTTTGATTGGAGAACCTTCTTTGTCTTTTTGGCTTGATTAATGTAACATGAGCAATCAAGTCAGAATTCTACGATTAGGGATTATTAATGACAAGTTAAATTTGGCTGGGAATGTATGACAAAAGTCACAACAATTTATGCAACTTTTAAGATGTTTTGGAGAGTTGTACTTACAAATTATACATCATCTGCAGAATCCGCCCCGATATCCGGGAGTGCAGATTCTATTTCTTCCGGACTTTGCCCCGCTTCCAACCGGTCCACTACTTCATCGAATTCGGATGGCAATTCCTCCCCCATTTCTTTTCCCATTTTCCGCATCATCTGACCGAGGGCTTTGGGATCATCCTCCAAACCTTCGATTCCAGAAAAATCGTCCGCCATGGATTCGAAGCGGCTCTCCTCCGATTTGGCGATGCGGACCTTGGTCATGCGGCGGCGGACGTTCTTACTGCCGCAGTGGGCACATTGCACAGGCTTCTTCCCATATTCGCTAAAGGTCATGAACACGTCGAAGCGCTGTTGGCAGGCGTTGCAGATAAAGTCGTAGGTGGGCATACGCCTATTTTAACCGAATCAGTTCAGAGGGAGGAAGAGGCGCGGAGTCTCTTTGGTACAATATTCCAATGACCAACACATTCGATCTCCGTACACCTGATCCCCTCCTTATCGTCATTTCGGGACCTTCCGGCGTTGGGAAGGATTCCGTTGTCCAGCGCATGAAAGAGCGCGGGTTTCCGTTCCATTTTGTTGTCACTGCCACCACGCGCGAACGCCGCGAGAATGAGGTGCATGGCAAGGATTACTGGTTCGTTTCCAAGTCTGAATTTGCGCGCATGATCGAGGGGAACGAACTGATCGAGTACGCAATCGTGTACGGCGATTACAAAGGCATCCCAAAAGCGCAAGTGCGTGAGGCGCTGGAGAGCGGCAAGGATGTGATCATGCGGCTCGATGTGCAAGGGGCGGAGACGGTGCGAAGGCTCGCACCGGACGCGTTGCTGATCTTTATCACCTGCGAAAGCGAGGAGGAGCTCGAGCACCGCTTACGTGAACGCAAGACCGAAACAGCGGATTCGCTCTCGCTGCGTATTGCCACGGCTCGCAAGGAACTGCAGCGCCTTGATGCGTTCGATTATGTGATCGTCAACCACGATTTTCATTTGGATGACACGGTCGACAAAGTCCGCGCTGTGATCACGGCGGAACATTTGCGCGTGCATCATCGCAAGGTGACCTTATGACGAACATTCCCGCATCTTCGCCCGACCTCGAGCCTGTTCCTGCTCCCCAAACTGTGCGCGTGCGGATGCCCTCCATCCCCACCACGGTGACGTATGTACTGATCGGCATTACGGTGGTGATGTATTTATTGCAGATGTTGAGCGTTGCGTTGTGGGGCTATGCCATCTATGACATTGGCTGGCTGGAGATCTACGGTGCGCGCATCAATGAGTCCATCCGCACGGGGGAATTATGGCGTTTGATCACGCCTGTATTTCTGCACGGCTCTTTAATGCATATCTTCTTTAATATGTATGCCCTGTTCAACATCGGCTCATTTTTGGAACGTCAATTTGGGCATGGCAGGTTTTTCCTGCTGTATTTTCTCGGCGCTTTTGCAGGTAATGTGTTTTCGTTTCTGCTAACGGGCGAAGGAAGTATTTCGGTTGGCGCATCCACAGCGGTGTTCGGCTTGATCGGGGCGCAGGCGGTCTTCCTGTATCAGAACCGCGAATTGTTCGGTGAGCAGGCGCGACAGATGATCGGCAGTACGGTCTTTATCATCGTCATCAATCTTTTCATTGGCTTGTTGCCCCGCATTGATAATTGGGGGCACATCGGCGGTTTGCTGGGCGGTGCGCTGTTCGCCTGGTTTGCCAGTCCGCGCTGGATGGTAGTTGGAATGCCGCCGGAAATGTCCCTGCATGATGAGCGTGAGGCGCGGGATACAGTTACCGGCGCAGGCATTGTGGCGACGGTTTTCGGTTTGCTCGCGGCGTGGGGGATATTCTTCAAGTGATAACGAAGCGCCCGTTCCATTTGGAACGGGCGCTTTGAAGTTGACGGGGGAATTAGAGATGGCGGGAGCTGCGCGGGTCGAAGGCATCCCGCAAACCGTCACCGACCAGATTGACACATAGAATGGTAAAGACAATGAACAGGCTGGGATAAACCCACATCCACCATGTGCCCTGCTGAATGAAAGTTTGAGCGGCGGTGAGCATATTGCCCCAAGAAGCGGTGGGCGGCTGGATGCCCAATCCCAGAAAAGAGACGTAGGCTTCCGAAAGGATCGCGCCTGCCAAACCGAGCGTGGTCGCCACGATGATGACGCCCATGGTATTCGGGAGCAGGTGGCGGAAGAAGGTCCGCAGGTCGCTGGAGCCGAGGGACTTGGATACGGCAACATAGTCCATTTCCTTGAGGGAAAGCACGTTGGCTCGCACGATACGGGCGAGCGCCATCCAGGATGTCAACGCGATCACGACGATCACAATCACGACGCTTCCACTGAATGTCCTGCCGAAGAGCGTAACCGTGTCAATGTTCCTGCCGATGAATTTTCCAAGCACGATCAACAGGAAGAGTTGAGGGATGGAAAGCATAGCTTCAGTAATGCGCATAAGGATGGCATCCACCCAGCCGCCGAAGAAACCCGCCAATCCGCCGACCATCGTGCCGAGCGTCACAGACAATAAGACGGCTGTAAAACCCACAAATAAGGATATCTGCCCACCGTAGATGATGCGCGCGAAAATATCACGCCCGGTGCTGTCTGTTCCCATCCAGTGATCAGCTGATGGGCGGCTTAGGCGCGCCTGTAAGTCAACTGCGTTTGCCTGTGCCTCGCTGATGTAATAAGACCCAATGATGATGAACAGCAGGAGCAGTCCAAAGCCGAACATTCCAAGCACTGCCATGATGTTCTTGCGAAATCTTCTCCAGATCAATTGCCCAGGGGTCAGCGCCTGCCGGGTCGGTTCGAGAAGGTTGGGAATATCAAGGGATTTGATGTCGGTCGCCATGATTGATCTCTGTTACCCTAACTTGATGCGCGGGTCTACGAATGTGTAAACAACGTCTGTGATGATGGTCAGAACAACGACCGCCGTTGAAATAATCAGCAGAATGCCAAGCACGACCGGATAGTCGCTGCGCTGTGCATATTCCCAGAAAAGCCTGCCCATGCCGGGCCAGGAGAAGATGGATTCGGTGACGATGGCGCCTCCGAGCATGAAGGGAATATCCAGCCCCACAATGGTGACCAGCGGCAGGGCGGCATTGCGAAGCGCATGCTTGAACAGTACGATGCGGCTGCTTAATCCTTTTGCGCGGGCGGTGCGGATGTAATCCAGCCCCAGCACTTCCAAAATGCTGGTGCGGACGAAGCGGGAGTATCCGGCGGTTTGGATGAGGACGAGGGCGGAGACCGGCAGGATCATATTCTTGATATATTCCACCGGGTCGCTTTTATCCCACACAGCCGCGCCGGTTGGCAGGTGTGGCAGCCCCCATGCCTTGAACTGGACTGCAAATATCAATAGCAATCCAAGTGCGCTGAAAAAAATGGGCATGGAAAAGCCGATAAATGAAAACACGGTAATGACAATATCTGTCAGTGAATATTGTTTTACTGCTGAGATGATCCCAAGAGTAAGCGCCAGCCCGATTGTGATGATTTCAGCGGTCAGCATGAGGATGATGGTGTTTGGAAGACGCTGCTTGATCATTTCAGAGACGGGCTGTTTTGCAAAAAAAGAATTCCCAAGGTCGCCCTGGATCGCGAGACCAAGCCACTTGAAATATTGAACATAGACCGGGTCGTTGAGCCCGAGCCGTTCACGCAGTGCAGCCTTGTCTGCTTCGCTCATGCGCGGATTGGTGGCATATTGCGCGAGGGGATCTCCCGAAAAACGGGTCAGAAGAAAGCATAAAACAGTGATAATTAAGAGGGTAAAAAGTGCTTGAAGTGCACGTCTCGCAATATAAGACCACATGGCAACCTCCAGTTCGGATGAGAGGCAGGGGGCATACCCCTGCCTCTCATTTCGTGCAGTGTTGCTAACTTAATTCTAGCGGATTACTCGGTCACGTCCCAGGTTTCGGCGTTCCAGTTGAAGTCGGACTCAGGACCATTGGGACCGAATTGGAAGCGCGGGGTGGAGCCCCAGACGTTGCCGCGGGCATACATCATGATCACGTAGTAGTTTTCGGCGATGTAGGCTTGAGCTTCGTCAAGGATGGCTTTGCGCTCGGCGGGATCCACCGTGTCCAGCAGGGTATCCATGAAATCGGACAGATAGGGATCGCAGAGATGGTACCAGTTGACGCCATCCGGCGCATCCGCAGTCGGGATGGATTCGCATGAATAGTTGTCGGTGTAGGGATCCGGGTAGAAGCCGGTGGTGTAACCACCCATGTCGTAGTTACCGGTGGTCAAAGGACCGCCGTCAACATACTGACCGAAGAAGGTGCCGGCAGGGGTGAAGATGGTGTTGAACTCGACACCGATCTGGGCGAGGTCAGCCTGGGCGGCAGTACCAATATCAATGCGGATCGGGGCAGTGGTGGTTTCGAAGTTGAAGGAGAGTCTGGTCTGAACACCATCGCAGTCGCCAACGCGAACGCCATCGGCTCCGAGGGTATAACCAGCCTCATCGAGCAGGCGGGCGGCTTCTTCAGGATCGTAAGCGTCAACAACGAGGTTGTCGTTGGTCCAACCGCTGTTGGGCCACTGGCTGACCGGAACGGTGGTCCTGCCGCTCAGCAGGCTGTCCACGATCGCTTGGCGGTTGATGCCAAGGGTGATCGCCTTGCGGACGCGAACGTCCTTGAATGGGCAGAAGCCTTCCTGGTCTGCCTGACCACGTCCGTCAACACCGTCCACGCGGCCGAGGTTGAAGAAGTAGTGTTCGAAATCCACACCGGGGATCACGGTGAGTTTAATGTTGGGTTCGAGGGCGCTCAGGGTTTCGATATCGCCTTCGGAGAAGTTCGGGTACCAATCCACGTCGCCAGTTTGAAGGGCGGCGAGAGCGGCAGCCGAGTCAGCCACAAAGCGAATCTGGACGCGATCCAAATTGGCACGACCCTTGTAGAAGTTCGGGTTGGGGAGCAGGGTCATGTAATCGCCGGGAATCCATTCGGTGATGACGAACGGACCGGAACCGACCGTGGGCATGCGGATGAAGGGATCGGTCTCCACTGCGGTCTTGCCTTCAAGCATGTGCTTGGGCAAAATGCCGCCGGCGTTGTTGGGACCCTGGGTGAACAGTGTGGGCCAAGGCGGGTAGAGGGCGGAGAACTTGATCACGACGGTCAGATCATCGGGGGTTTCGATGCTTTCGATCTTGTCATAGCCGGTGCGGGAAGTGGGCGCGTTGCCGGGGTCCATGACGAGTTCCCAGGTGAACTTGACATCTTCAGAAGTGATGGGGGTGCCGTCAGACCAGAAGAGGCAGTCCTTCAACTTCCAGGTAATGGTCAAGCCGTCTTCAGAGACGCCGCCATTTTCAGCAGAGGGAACTTCTTCAGCCAGTTCGGGCACGAAGTTACCGTTCTCATCCCATTCACCAAGACCCACTAAGGTCAACTGGGTGACCCACACGGCGAAGGACATCTGGGTGAAGTAGGGAACGACGGAGTCAGGTTCCTGGTCGTAGGCGCCAGTAACCGACTTGCCGCCGCTGGGGAACGCGATCGGCTCCGTGCCGACCGGTTGACAAGCGGCGTCCGCAGCAGGCTCGTCAGCCGCAGGGGCTGAGGTCGCGGCGGCGGGTGCTTCAGGTGCGGGTGCTTCAGTGGCAGCGCCACCACAAGCCGCAAGCAGCATGCTCGCGAGCACCATCAGCGAAAACAAAACAGACAGTTTTTGTTTCACGTTTCTCCTCCTTGAGAGAAAGTTGGATTAAATGGAGGTATAAGGGGAAAAGAACAGACTCTCCTCGTGCCTCCCGACAGGCGCAGATTATACAGCAAAATGCCTAACTACAATATGGGTAAAGGGATGCCAATTTCGTTTAACCCTACTGCAGAGGGGTCCGAATGCCACACCCCGGGAATGGATTCCCCGCATTTCGGACATTTTCCGTCCCTCGTAATGTCATATTCCTTAATGACGTATCCCCGCCTCTTCACCAGCCGATGACTGCACTGCGGACACAAGGTATCTTCATACTCCCCGACATGACCCGGCAAATTACCTGCATAGACAAATTTCAACCCCGCCTCGCGCCCGATCTCCGCCGCGCGGATCAATGTGTTCGCATCTGTGTTATCCGGCTCGGTCATCTTGTAATCCTTGTGGAACGCTGTCACATGCCAGGGAATATTCACCGAAACTTCCGCCAGAAATCGTGCCGCATCCCACAACTCTTCGTTTGAGTCATTGAAGCCCGGAATTACCAGCGTCACCACCTCCACCCACAGACCCGCCTCCCGCGCGCGTTTGATGCCATCCAGCGTATGCTGCAATGTCCCACCCAGTTTGCGATAGTTCTTGTCGCTCATGCACTTCAAGTCAATTTTGTACGCATCCAGATAAGGCGCGATATAGTCCATCACTTCGGGGGTGTTGTTTCCATTGGAAACATAGGCGCACATCAGCCCATTCGCCTTTGCGGCTTTGAATATCTCCACCGCCCACTCGCTGGTGATGAGCGGCTCATTATAAGAAGAGACCACCACCGAAGCATTGGTGCTTTGCGCATACTCCACCATCTTTTGCGGCGTCATCTTGCGGATGAACTCTGCCGACACATCCGAAGCCGGGTCGCGCATGGCTTGGGAGGTCAGCCAATTCTGGCAATATGGGCAGTGATAATCGCAGCCGAGCATTCCGAACGTCAATGCGTTGGTGCCGGGTAACACATGTGAAAAAGGTTTCTTCTCGATGGGGTCGCTTTGCAATGCCGCCACATAACCATGCGGCACAAATAACGTTCCGCCCTTGTTGAAACGCACCTGGCAAATTCCGCGCCGCCCCTCGCGGATCAGACAACGGTGTCCGCACGCGAAGCAACGCAGCGAGTTATCTTCGAGTTTCTCGTATAACTCGCCTTCGACGGTCAAGCTGTCCAGTACATTTGCCAGCGAACTCATT
>CAYPHR010000002.1:21986-40908 GCA_964410375.1 uncultured Anaerolinea sp.
GCCCATGCTAACCGTTGTCATTCAAGCGGGCGGGCAGTCCTCGCGCATGGGGGAGGACAAAGCCCTCAAACCATTCCTCGGGCGTCCGCTCATCGAGCGCGTCATCGGGCGGATGTCTCCGATCGCGGATGAAATGATTGTAACGACGAATCGTCCCGCCGACTATGCTTTCCTTAACAATGTGCGCCTCGTTTCGGACCTCAAACCGGGTCGCGGTGCCTTGGGCGGACTCTACACTGCGGTCGCTTCCGCCAGCCATCCGTTGGTGGCGGTGGTCGCGTGCGACATGCCCTTCGCGAGTCCAACGTTCTTCGAAAACGGGATCAGGCTCATGGTCGAAGAAGAGGCGGATGTCGTTATTGCGAAGTCAGACGAAGGCTATGAACCCATCCACGCCCTATACCGCCGCGAGACCTGTCTGCCCGCCATCGAAGCCGCCATTGACACGGATCAATGGAAGGTCATCGCGTGGTTCCCGCAGGTCAAAGTGCGGACGCTGTCGCCTGATGAAGTCAAAGCGCTCGACCCGTCAGGTTTGTGCTTTTGGAACGTCAACACTCCCGAAGAATTCGCGCAAGCCGAGAAACTTGCAAAGTAGGTCACGCTTCAAGCGTGACCTACTTGTTTATCGAACGATCAAAACCGGGCACGGCGCGTGCGCCACCACTTTTTGACTCGTGCTGCCCAACAGTAAGCCCGCCAGCCTTCCCAAGCCGCGCGAACCCATCACGATCAGGTCGCTTTGGCTGGTGTTTGCCACCTCGATGATCGCCTCGGCAGGACTGCCCTCGATGATGCCCGCGTGAATTTCACATGGAACATCGCCCACTTCCTTGACGGCGGTTTCCAGGATCATTTCGGCTTCGCCCTTGCGGGTATTGATGGCGATCTGCATGTTCGGCTCGCCCAGGTAAATGGGAATGGGATCATACACGACCACAATGTGCATTTCCTTTGCTTTCACGGCGCGCGCCAACTCGGCGGCTTTGTGGGCGGCGCGAAGAGCATGTTCAGAGCCGTCTACAGACAGTAGAATTTTTTCGAACATACAACCTCCTTTTTCGTGTGGGGTACAATTTAACTATACAACAAAACCATCTGATTTTCATTTGAGGAGACCACCCGCATGTCACTGAATCTTGATGTAATTCGTCAGCAATTTCCTGCGCTGGCTCGTCCTGCGATATTTTTCGACAACCCTGGGGGGACCCAGATTGCCAAGCCGAGCATCGATCGCATCACCAAATATCTGGTCGAGAGCAACGCCAACCACGAAGGCGCGTTCGAAACCAGCATCGCTTCGGATGTCGTGCTGGATGAGGCGCATCAAGCCATGGCGGATTTCTACAACGCCGCATCTCCGCAGGAGATTGTCTTTGGCAACAACATGACCACGCTGACCCTGCACATCAGCCGTTCGATTTCACGCGAATGGAAGGAAGGCGATGAGATCGTCCTGACCCGTCTCGACCATGATGCCAATGTCACGCCGTGGATCCTTGGTGCGCAGGACCGCGGCGTGAAAGTCAACTGGGTGGATTTCGACGTGGAGGACGGCACACTTAAACTCGATGAACTGCAAAAAGCGCTCGACCGCAAGCCGCGCCTGCTTGCTGTTGGCTACGCATCCAATGCGCTTGGCACGATCAACCCCGTGCAAAAGATCGTAAAAATGGCGCATGCCGCAGGGACATTGGTTTACATTGATGCTGTCCAGTATGCGCCGCACGGTCCCATTGACGTGCAAAAACTGAATTGTGACTTTCTGGTTTCCTCCGCGTACAAATTTTTCGGAACTCACGTTGGCATCCTGTACGGCAAACGCGACCTGCTTGAAAGGCTCTTTGCCTACAAAGTTCGTCCTGCCACGAATGAACTGCCAGGCAAATTCGAAACCGGCACGCAGAATCATGAGGGCATCGCAGGTGTGCTTGGCGCGCTCGAATACTTTGAATGGATCGGAAAAGAATTTGGCGGCGAGTATGTGGAAGGTCTGCAGGAGGACGGTTACACCGGACGCGCGCTCGAACTCAAAAAAGGCATGACCGCCATCCGCGCCTATGAGTTTGAATTGAACCGCGCGCTTCTCTCCGCGCTGGAAGCTGTTCCCGGTCTCCACATCTTTGGTCTCACCGATCCCCGCCGCCTCGACGAGCGCGTGGCGACCTTCTCCTTCCGCATCGGGGACATTCCCCCGCGAAAAATCGCAGAAGCATTGGCGAAGGAAAATATCTACGTCTGGGACGGTCACTACTACGCCATCAACGTCACCGAGCGGCTGGGCATGGAGGAAAAAGGCGGCATGGTGCGAGTTGGTGCTGCTCATTACAATACGCTTGAGGAGATCGCCAGGCTAAAGGATGCTTTAATCAAGATCGCAGATCAATAGTTGGTTTGCCCCGGGGAATCATCCTCGGGGCTGACCAATAATCCACCTTGCGGCTGAGCCGTAAAACAGAACTGTCTCCTATACTTCGGGGCATCAAAAGGAGACAAAATGATCGCTTTAATCGTAATTCCCCTCACCATCATCTTTATCTTGGGAAGCATCAGTCCGCTGCTCGTGACGGAAGAGATGCATGACATCGTACAGACAGAGACAGGGTGCTGACCATGTTCCTGCGCCTGCTTGCCATCGAAACCCGCAAGACCTTCAAGCACCCCGCGCTGTGGATCGGGCTGTCCACGCTGGCGCTCCTGTTGGGATTCTTCATGTTCATCAATCACATCCAGGTGGCGGGTGGATATGAACCTGCCAGCGGCGGACTCGAACAGGACCTGATTGAAGGATTGGGCTTTTACAGCTGGATCGGCATTCTCGTCTACGCCGTGACCGCCTCGATCATTGCCGCCTTTGATTACCCCGACCGCTCCATCCAACTCTGGCTGACACGCGGCGTCCCACGTCCGCTTCTGCTGGTCGCGCGGCTGACGGCGATCCTATTCTTCGGCTGGCTGATGGCGTGTTTTGTGCTCATCGCCCTGCTGGGACTTGGTTCCGTCTCGCGGCTGCTGTTCTTCGGCGTTGTGGATGCCTCCAACCTTGACCTGTCTGCGCTTCTGCCTGTTGCTTTGCGTACGTTCTGGAGTTCCGTCCCGTATCTTGGGATGACAGTTTTTCTCGCGGTTATCAGTCGTTCGCCAATCTTCGCCGCAGGCGGGACCATCGTGTTCCGTACCGTTTTGGAGCATTTTGCCGCGCGCAGTTACCGCTTCCCGACGCTTGTTCGGCACATGCCCGCCACGTTATCGCACGTTCTTCAGGAACTCAACATCGCGTTGGACCTCACCGCGCCGCCGCTTTCGCCCGCTTCTGCCATCATGCCTGAGGCGCGTGCAATCCTCTTGATCGGCGTTTTCTTCATTATCTTCTGCATCGCTTCGCTCGCAGTCTTCTCCCGCCAGGATCTGGGCGGATAAATCAACCAAAGGAAAAACCATGACCAATATCATTCTCGAAACTAAAAACCTGACCAAAACCTTCGGCAACTTCAAAGCCGTGGATGCGGTGAATATCACAGTATACGAAGGCGAAGTGTTCGGCTTCCTCGGACCGAACGGCGCGGGCAAGACCACCACGCTTGGCATGGCTCTTGGACTGGTCCATGCAACGGCAGGGGATGTGAAGGTGCTGGGTCGGCGCGTCACACCGAATGACGTGCACGCATTGCGGGATGTCGGCGCATTGCTGGGAGCGCCTGCCTTCGTGCCGTACCTCTCTGCTTGGGATAATATCGAACTGGTCTCGCGCCTGACCCCCGGCGTGGATAAAAAGCGCATTGCCGAAGTCATCGAACTCGTCGGGTTGACCGACGCGGCGCGCAGGAAGGTCGGTAAATTTTCAACAGGCATGAAACAACGCGTCGGGCTGGCGATGGCGCTGGTGCATCGTCCGCGCTTTGTGATCTTGGATGAGCCGACCAACGGACTCGACCCCGCAGGGATGCGCGAGATCCGTCAGTTGTTGCGCACGCTGGCGGAGAATGGGACGTCGGTTTTGCTGTCGAGTCACCTGCTCAATGAAGTACAGCAGGTCTGTGACCGTATCGCCGTGCTGAACAAAGGGCGCGTCGTGGCACAGGGACTGGTGACCGATCTGCTCAACGGGCAAAAGCCGTCAGTGAGATTAACCGTCAGTGATACAGGATCAGCCGTCCGCGCGCTGGAGGCGCTGCCCGGTGTCGAGAACGTTCAAGCCAGCGGAGAAACGCTTATCGTCGTCGGCGCGACCAGCCAGGTCGTCATGAATCATCTGTTGCAGAATCACATCATCCCCACCGAGATCACCGCCCAGAAAAGCGACCTTGAGTCGTTGTTCATGGACGTGACCGCCGCAAAGTGACAGGAGCGATCATGTTCATGCAACTTTTCTCCATCGAATGGACGCGCCTCACACGCCGCGCGTTACCGTGGTTCGCGTTTGCCGCCTGCGGCGCGTTCATCTGGCTGAGCCTGCAGCATTTTTACACCCAAAACCGCACGCGCCTTTTCGACGGCAGTTTGAGCATGCCCGGCGCATCCTTCGACCTTGCCAATTCGCTCGACCAGTTGATGGTCATCGCACTGCCATTCATTATTTTCATCGCGGCGGTCATGCTGGGCAACGATTACTCACAGCGCACAAACCAGCATTGGCTGATGCGCGGCTCGCGCACCGCGAGTTTGCTGGCGAAGTTCCTCGTGATCGTGCTGGCGATCCTGTTCCTGCAATTTTTTGTGCTGGTCGTCGGCGGACTCACCGGCTGGTATTACAAAACCTTCCTGTTCGATGCGTATTCGCTTGCCAACGTAAACTGGAGCGCCGCCTTCGCCGCGGCGTGGTACATGACGCTCGCCACCCTGCCGTACGCGGCGTTCATGCTCCTTGTCACGGTCGCCACGCGTTCCGCCTTTGCGGGCATCGCCATCGGCTTGGGTTATACTCAATTTTTTGAACTCCTGCTCTCGGGCTTTTTCCACCGCGCAGGCTGGTCGAAGTGGATGATGCGCAACCTGCATTACAGTGTGACACACCTGCTGAATTCCATCGGAAATAAGACCGTGGACATCCCAGCGCATCTGCTTGACCCTGTGCCTGCCCTGGTTGCCCTGACCGTTTACACGCTGATATTTCTCTCGCTCGCCGTCTGGATGTATCGCCGCCAGGATGTGGGCGGATAAAGGTTCACCCATGCTCAATTTCTTCCGCCGTTTACAATGGAAACTCACCTTGTCCTACGCGGTCGTCACCGCAGGGACGGTCATCGTGCTGACCGTACTGATGATCGGCATTCTCGCCTTCTTTGAAACACAAAACTCGACGCGTACTTTTGATAGTTATTACTGGTCCAAGACAGGTTTTCAGGACAACATTCCCTACCTGCTGGACGATCCGCAAGCATTACAAACCTGGCTGGAGCGTGTGCAGCAAACGGGTTTTGCTTCGAGCGATTTTCAAGGTTTCACCGTCCGTGAGACGTTGGATTATGCCAACACACTCGTGATGGAAGACCATCCCATTTACGTGCTCGACCCTGACTTGAACCTCATCGCCGCCGCGCCGCCCGCGCGCTCCAGTCAGATCGGCAAACCGTTCAAAGCGCGTGAAACCTTTGGTTTCAGCATGGAGTCCATTCTGGATGCTGCGTTGATCGGCGACAAGAATTACTACGCCCAGAGTATTGCTGCGCCTGACGGAACATTACTCGTCGCGTTCCCGCTCCGCAAGAGCGACGATGAACCCGTTGTTGCCATCGCACTCTACCATCTTAAGCCTGTCACATTCGCCACGCCGACCAACCTGGAACTTTACCAAACGTTCTTCCTAATGGTACTGCTTATCATGTTCGCGGTCGCATTGCCCGTTGGCGCGGTCTTTGGCTGGCTCGCCACGCGCGGACTGCGCAAACGACTCGTCAATCTCTCCGCCGCGTCGCAGGCGTGGAGCAAGGGTGATTTCTCGGTCACGCCGCGTGACAAATCGGGTGACGAGATCGGCGAACTGACCCGCAACCTGAACGGCATGGCGGAGCAGTTACAGGCACTCATCCACACCAACGACGAACTCGCCCGCCTCGAAGAACGCAACCGCCTTGCCCGTGACCTGCATGACACTGTCAAGCAACAGACCTACGCCACCCGCATGCAGTTGACCGCCGCGAAGAACATGCTGGCGACTGACCCAAAAGCCGCTACGGATTACATCGAAACCGCGCTGAACCTCAACCGCGAAACCCAGCAGGAACTCAAACTCATCATCGATGAACTTCGTCCTGCCGCGTTACAGGGCAAGGGCTTGGCGCAAGCCATGCAGGAGTATGCCGCCCGCTGGCAGGAACATACGGGAATTCAAGTGGAGACTTCTGTCAGCGGCGACCGCTCCCTGCCTTTGGATGTGGAGCAAGCACTTTACCGTGTTTTGCAGGAAGCCCTCTCCAACATTGCCCGCCATTCCGAAGCGGACCGCGTCGGACTCAGCCTGAACCTGACTCCGGATCAAGCGACCCTCATCGTGGCTGATAACGGACGCGGCTTTGACCAAGACTCTGTCCCTGCATCCTCTTACGGCTTGACAGGCATGAAAGGACGCTTGAGTGAAGTCGGTGGCACGCTCAACGTGGAGTCCACAATCTCCGTCGGGACCACGGTCACTGCCGAAGTACAATTAACATAATTACAGTTGACAGTCACTCCCAAAGTGACTGTCAACTTGAAAGGTCTTTATGCCAATCAAAGTTCTTCTCGTGGATGATCACAAAATCGTGCGTCAGGGGGTGCGCGCCTATTTGGAAACGCTCGCCGATATTCAAGTCATCGCCGAAGCGGATTCGGGTTCCGCCTCCCTCGCCGCCGTCGAACAAAATCACCCCGATGTCGTCCTCATGGATTTGGAAATGCCAGGCGACATGGACGGCATCGCCGCCACGCGCCAGATCCGCAAACTGCGACCCGAAACCCAAGTGATCGTCGTCACCTCCCACCATCAGGACGAATACATTTTTCCCGCCGTGCGCGCGGGCGCGATCTCCTACCTGCTCAAAGACATCGAACCCGATGAACTTGCTGCCGCCATCCGTAAAGCCGCGCAGGGAGAAGCCGTCCTTGATTCGCGCGTCGCCTCGCGCATTGTGCAAGAGTTGCAAGGTTTGCGAAGGGATGAAGTCAATCCCTTCACCGAACTCTCCGAGCGCGAATTCGACGTTTTGCGCCTGATCGCGGCGGGCAAATCCAATGCCGAGATCGCAGAGGCACTTGTTATCGGTGAAAGCACTGTCAAAACTCATATCAGTAACCTGCTCAAAAAACTTCACCTCGACGACAGGACGCAGGCGGCGGTCTATGCATGGCAGCAAGGGATCGTCAGGCGGGGGGAAAGTAAAAAGTGAGATCAAGGTAGAAGGATAACCGAATCAGGTTCGGGTCAGGAGAGATGCGTGAAGCGTCTCTCCTGTTTATTTAAATCCTCCTTAACGTTGGCGGACATGACCATTCTGCGGAACTTGTTCAGTCTAATAGTGAACTGATTAAACGCTTCAGGCTATACGATTTCCATAGAATCTGCTCATAAAGCTCTAGTAAAATTCTATGTAAATCTACATTGACCATTTTTTTCTAAAAAGTAGAATTCTTCACAATACATCAAGCCTTGGTGATACATGCTGATAAAACGCCTTCAACTTGCCCTCATCCACACCGCGGTCGCCATGACGCTCGTGCCGATCAACAGCACGCTCAACCGCGTCATGATCTTCGATCTTGAGTTTTCAAAAACCCTCTTCACATTGCTCGCAGTATTCCCCTACCTGCTTTCCCCCATTCAAGTTGCCATCGGCTCCTTCTCCGACCGTCATCCCATTTTCGGCTATCGTCGCTCGCCATATATTCTGGCGGGGCTCGTCCTTTGCGTGATCGGCGTTGCGGTCGCGCCGCAGGTCGCCATCCTCATCACGGAGGACTTCACCCTCGGCATCCTCGCCGGCATCCTCGCCTTCGGTGCGTGGGGGATGGGCTACAACCTCTCCGCGGTTTGTTATCTCTCGCTCGCCTCCGAACTCTCCGGCGAAAACGGGCGCGGCAAGACGATCGCTACGATGTTCACGGTCATGGTCATCGGCATGATCGCGACGGGACTCACGCTCAGCCGCCTCGTGACGACCTTTGACTTGGTGGCGCTCGAACGAGCCTTTCTCATCGTCGCCGCCTCCGCCCTGACCTTGGGCTTGATCGGTCTCTTCAAACTGGAGCCACGCTCCGACAGCTCCGTTCCTGCCGCCCGCGCGGACACCTACACCGTCAAGCAGATGAAAGCCGCCATCACGGAGAATCCTGTTGCAAAGATCTTCTTCGTTTATCTGCTGCTGCTTCTTGCCGCCATCCTCGGTCAGGATGTGTTGCTCGAGCCATTCGGCGCGCAAGCCTTCGGCATGACCCTCGAACAGACTTCGCGCATCGTTTCGATCAGCAGTACATTTACGCTTGTCGCTTTCATTGTGGCAGGTTTTCTCGACGGGCGCGTGAAGAAGAAATATGTCGCCCAAACGGGGAATCTCGGCGCTCTACTCGGCTTTGTGATCATCGTCATCAGCGGCTTGACCGCCAGCCTGACAATGTTCTATGTCGGCATCACTCTGCTCGGATTTGGCACCGGCATTTCCACCATCGCCAACCTTTCGCTCATGTTCGACCTGACCGTCCCTGAAAAGGTCGGTTTGTACATCGGCGCGTGGGGCTTTTCGAATGGACTCTCGCGGCTCGTTGGCTTGCTCATGGCGGGCGTGGTCGCCGACCTCGCCACGCAGTTCACCGGCAATTCCATGACCGGTTATCTGATCGTCTTCGGACTTGAGGCATTGATGCTGTTGATCGCCGCCATCATGCTCTATCGTATTGACGTCAATGCATTTCAGAAGAAGGCGCACGAACCATCCTTTGTCGATAAAGTGGCAGTAGTGGCGGATTAATTGAGCAGGGTGAATTATGACCGACGAATGGCTTTCCCTGAGTGATGCGGCGCAGATGCTGGGCGTACATCCCAGCACGGTGCGGCTTTGGTCGGATAAGGGCGTGTTGCCTGTCCACAAAACGCAAGGCGGACATCGCCGCTACCGGCGGAGTGAAATCTCCCTATGGGCGGAATCGAGCCAAAGGTCCCGCGAGATCGAACCGGAGAATATGATGCAGGAGGTTATTCGCAATGTCCGCTTGCAGATCTCGGAAGGCAGTCTCGAAGCAGAATCCTGGTATCGAAAATTGGATGGGGAGGCTCGGGCGCAATATCGCTTGGGAGCGCGCTCGCTCTTCCACGGCTTGATGAATTACGTCAGCGCGAGCAACGACGAAGCCGCCACCGAAGCCTACGCCATTGGGTACGAGTACGCTTCGCGCGCGCGGCGTTATAACCTAAACTATGTAGATGCGGCAAAGGCGTTCCTGTTCTTCCGAGATACGCTGATCGAATCCGTGATCAAGGTCTATGGCGAGGCGAAGGTGCCGGTTGCGCAGGCTTCGCAGATGTATGCGAAGATCCACACGTTTACAGATGCCATTCTCATCAGTCTTCTGCAAACATTCGAATCGCTGGAAAACGTCAGGCGCTGAGCCTGGCGTTTTTGCTTGCGTCATCATTTCATCAGGTATATACTTGCGCTCATGGCAATTCCAGAGGAGATTGGGCGTTATATCATCAGGACCGAGTTGGGACGCGGCGGCATGGCGACGGTGTATCGCGCCTTCGATCCGCGTTTTGATCGCGAAGTGGCGATCAAGGTCCTGCCGCGCGAGATGTTGCATGATCCGCAGTTCCGCTCGCGCTTCGAACGTGAGATCAAGCTGGTTGCCGCACTGGAACATCCATCCATCGTTCCAGTCTATGACGTGGGGGAGGAGAATGGTCAGCCCTATTTTGTGATGCGTTACATGAACGGCGGTTCGCTCTCCGACCTGATCCAAAAGGGAGGTTTTTCCATTCAGGACACCGCCCGCATCGTAGAGAAGATTGCGCAGGGACTTGCCTATGCCCACCGCAAGGGTATCATCCACCGCGATCTAAAACCCGATAACATCCTTTTCGACGACAACGGTGAACCGTTCATTTCGGACTTTGGCGTCGCCAAATTGAGTGAAGCAAGCGGCAGTCTGACGGGCAGCGGCGTCATCGGAACGCCCGCTTATATGAGTCCCGAACAGGCGCAAGGCACGGAAGTGGACAGCCGCAGTGACGTGTACGGACTTGGCGTGATCGTCTATCAGATGTTGAGCGGTCAACAGCCCTACAGCGCGGATACGCCGATGGGCGTGGTCGTCAAGCACATCACTGAGCCGGTGCCGGAGATCCTGAAGGTCGACCCCGATCTGCCGCCTGAAGTGGATATGATTATCAAGACGGCGATGGCGAAGGACAAGACCAAACGTTATGCCACCACCATTGATCTTGCCAAGGCGCTTAACCTGCTGGCGTTTGGTAACGAGGGCAACCTGACCTTCAGCACGAACAGCGGGGTCAAAACCCGCCTTGGGACTTCGCCCATGTCAATGTCTAGAAGCAGGATGGGGCTTGTAGTCGGAGGCGTGGTGCTGGTGCTGGCTGTCGTCGGTTTTTTCCTCCTGCGGAATCAATTGCTGGCTCCTGATCAGCCATCAGCCGTCACTGATGTTTCCGCCGAAGCCCCGACCTTGGTCACCGTGCCAACCGAAGTTCTGGAAGACGAACCTGTTTCCGGGTCGTTTGCGCCGTTCTGTGCTGAAGATGTCAGCTTTGAATTGCCGTTTGCGCGCGAGACGCAAAATGTCTGCATCCAGCGCAGACCATACTCCAGCATTTCTGTGACATCCGGCTCGACTGTGACTTCCCTTCACCCGGATGGGTCATGCCGGCGGGAGCGGGCTGGCGATGAAAGGGATACATATTCCTGCACGGGCGCGGCGTTCCTACTGATGGAAGTGCAGGTTTGCAATCCGCCCGTTCTTTCCGAGAACGAACTTAACCAGTGCTCGTCGGATGCGACCTTCAATGCCGAGAACCAATGCTGTGTGGCAGTGCCGCGGGATGAGGCGGGCTGTGTCACCATCGAGATCCAACTCAAAGGTTGTCAGTAAAGCCAGAGTACAGGTTGTAAAAGAGAGTGTGCTGCAGCACACTCTCTTTTTTTTGATTATTGCCTTAATGCCTTCGCCAGTTCCAGCACTTGCTCCAGCGTCAGTTGATTGGATTGGATGGCGAGGACATATCCATCCACCTCCCACAGGAGCGTGTCGATGGTTTCGCCGGATGACGGAAAGTCCTCGATCCACACACCGGGCTTGCCGTTGACCTCCACATCGGTGATCTGCCGCCCGCCCATGGGGACATCCTGCTGGCGTCCGTCGAAGCGGTTGGTGTGGATGGACAGGTAACCTCCATCTGCGGTGCGGTAGGTGGCGAAGATGCCCCATCCATACGGGACCTGCTGGTCATCTAGGTATTGCGCGGCGACGATGTCATCCAGCACGTATCCCTGCGGGAGTTGGTTTGTCAGGAAGGGCAGGAAACCTGCCTGGGCTACTGCGATCTCCAGCTCCGATTTGGTTTCGGAGGGAGGTGTGATCGGCGTAGCTGTCGCTTGGGCTTGGGCAGCCTGCTCCGGGGAGGGAGAGGCGATGAGCACCGGGTCCCCGGCGGGACGGTCGCTGATGTTCAGCACACCGATCTGCCGCAGGAAGTTTGCCGCGAGCACACGCGCGGTCGGGGAGAAGGTCAAGGTGAGCGTCAGGGCAGTCAGCAGGATGACAAAGGCGAATGACAGCCGACGCAAGGTAACAGGTTTGGTCAACATGGGTTGAGAGATCCTTTTGTAGAGCGCCGCGGCGAATTCCTTGCGCGGCGGTTTTTGGAATTTGTAGAGAAAGTCGTCTTTCATGGATGAGCCTCCCACTCGGAACGCAGGGATTGGACAAGACGATGGAGAGTCACGCCGACATTTGATTCGGTCATCCCGGTGAGACCCGCGATGGTGCGGTTGGTGAGACCAGCGCCGTATTTGAGAGCCACCAACTCTCGGTCGCGGTCTGCAAGCCGGGATAGCAGGATGGACAGGCGGGCGAGGTCATCGCGCCGCTGTGCCGCATCCTCCGTGTTTTCGTCGGCTGGGATCTGGATGAACTCCTCCAGCGATATATTGGGGCGCTTCTTTCGGAAGTGGTCCACAGCCACCCGCCGCGCAATGGTGAACAGCCAGGTCGAAAAGGCGGCGAGGTCGCGCTTGTAGCGGTCGCGATTGCGCCATGCCTTCTCGAAGGTGTCGGCGGTCAGGTCCTCCGCGATCGCATCGTCGCCGAATTGATAACGGAAGAAGTTGAAGATGCGCGGTAGTTCCTGCCGGTACACTTCCTCGAAGTCCGACTCCGTGGCGGATGCCCCGAACAGGGACGTAAAGCGGGATTTTGTCATCGTCATACATATTATACGGAGCAGGGAGAAAAGTATTACAGATCCGGCGCTGCCAACACTGCGCGGTGATACAATAACGCAATGGGAAGGCTGTATCTTGTCGCCACACCGATCGGAAATCTTGAAGACATGAGTCCGCGCGCGGTGCGGGTCTTGCGCGAATCAATTCTCATTGCCGCCGAGGACACCCGTCATACCGGAAAACTTCTCAAGCACTTCGACATCCAAACTC
The DNA here is from genome assembly GCA_964410375.1 of uncultured Anaerolinea sp. Taxonomy (GTDB): domain Bacteria; phylum Chloroflexota; class Anaerolineae; order Anaerolineales; family Villigracilaceae; genus Villigracilis. Next base: position 34,622 of record CAYPHR010000002.1, read on the forward strand.
CCCTCACCAGTTATTTTGAACATAACAAACTCAACAAGCTTGATTTCATCCTCGAAAAACTTTCAGAGGGTGACGTGGCGCTCGTCTCGGATGCAGGGACTCCTGCCATCAACGACCCCGGCTACGAACTGGTCCGCGCCGCCCTCGCTTCCGGCTTCGACGTTCAACCTGTTCCCGGTCCATCAGCCCCCATCGCCGCCCTGACCGCTTCCGGCCTCCCCACGGATTCATTCCTATACCTCGGCTATCTCCCGCATAAATCCAGCGAACGCCATAAAACCGTAGGGCAGGTTTCCGACCTGCCATATACCTTGATTTTTCTCGAATCCCCCCACCGCCTCGTGGACTCGCTCACCGACTTGCTCGCCATTCTCGGTGAGCGCCGCATCTGCATCGCCCGCGAGATGACGAAGATGTACGAAGAATTCTGGCGCGGAGATGTGAGTGACGCAATTGAGTACTTCAAGGCGAAGGAGCCGAGGGGCGAGTTTACGCTGGTGATTGAAGGGAAGAAGAAAGAGGAAAGGGGAAAGTGGGCGGAGGAAGAGTTGCTGGAAGCGATACGAAAAGGCTTGAATGAGAAAATGTCCGCGAAGGAGCTATCCGCTCAACTGGCGGAGCGAAGCGGATGGAGTAAAAAGGAAGTGTACGCGCTGGTCAATCAAATCAAATAGGAGTATCAGCATGGCAGAAGAATCAAAAAAATCTGAAGAAAAGAAAGACGAAAAAGCCACACCCAAAGACAATATCGTCACCACCAAACATTCGGTGCGGATCGGCGGTAAGACCATCAAGTACACCGTCACCGCCGGGACGATCGTGATGAAGGAGGAAGTCAACGATAAGGAGAAGGATGCCGAGGTCGAAAAACCGCGCGCGCAGATCTTCTTTGTTGCCTACACAAAAGATGATGTCAGGGATAAATCCAAACGTCCCGTCACATTCTCCTTCAACGGCGGACCGGGTTCCTCGTCCGTCTGGCTGCATCTCGGCGTGCTTGGTCCGCGCCGCGTGGTGTTGACCGATGACGGTGAAATGCCCAAGCCGCCCTTCAAACTGACCGACAACCAATATTCCATCCTTGATGAGACCGATCTCGTTTTCATTGACCCGATGAGCACCGGCTTCAGTCGTCCCGTTGAAGGTGAAAAATCGAAGGAATGGCACACATTCACCAAGGATATTGCCTCGGTTGGAGATTTCATCCGTTTATACACTACGCGTTACAACCGCTGGCTTTCGCCCAAATTCCTTGCAGGTGAATCTTATGGAACGACGCGCGCGGCAGGACTTTCCGGTTACCTTGCCGACCGACACGGTTTGTTCTTGAACGGATTGATGTTGATCTCGTCCGTGCTCGATTTCACCACGCTCGACTTCAACCACAACAACGACCTGCCCTACATCCTTTTTGTGCCGGGCTACACCGCCACCGCCTGGTATCACGGCAAGATCGACAAGAAAATTCCGCTCAAGACCTGGCTCAAGGAATCGGAAGAATTCGCCTTGGGCGAGTACACCACGGCATTGATGAAAGGCGCCTCGCTTTCAAAAGAAGAAAGAAGAAAGATCGCCGAGAAACTTTCCCGCCTGACCGGCATCTCGGTGGAATTCATCGAACGCGGAAACCTGCGCATCCACACTTTCCACTTCTTCAAGGAACTGTTGCGCGACCGCAATCGCACTGTGGGTCGCCTCGACAGCCGCTTCACCGGCATCGACCGCCTCGGCGTGACCGAAACCTTCGAGTACGATCCGCTCTTCGCGCAGGTGAACGGTCCGTACACCGCGGCGTTCAACGATTACATCCGCTCGGAACTCAAGTTCGAAACCGACATGCCCTACGAGATCCTCAGCGAAAAGGTCTGGCGGCAATGGTCGTACAGTTATTTCGAGAATCAATATGTCAACGTTGCCGAAACCCTGCGTGCTGCGATGACCTTCAACAAATATCTCAAGGTCTTCGTTGCCAACGGCTATTATGACCTCGGTACGCCCTACTTCGCCACCGAATACACCTTCGATCATCTTGCCCTCGATGAGTCACTGCAAAAGAACGTCCGCATGGCGTATTACGAAGCGGGTCACATGATGTACATCCACATCCCTTCGCTTAAAGCCATGAAGAACGACCTGACCAAATTTATCAAGGAGGCAAGTTGATGAATCTGGACGACCTCGCCTATTTCAAGGAACTCGATGCGCAAAACATGCTCGGCGAAATTGACGGGCTTCCCGATCAATTGCAAGCCGCGTGGGATCTCTCGAAGACTCAGCCATTGCCCGAACTAGGAGACGTCCGCTCCATAGTCATTTGCGGATTGGGCGGTTCGGCGATCGGTGCGGACCTCGTGTCTGCGTATGTCGCTTCGAGCATTTCCCTCCCCGTGACCGTTCACCGCGACTACGGTCTGCCCGCGTTCGCGAAAGGGAGGCAAACGCTTGTCATCTGTTCGTCCCATTCGGGCAACACCGAAGAGACGTTGGACTCGTTCGAGACGGCGGTGAAGAACGATTGCTCCATCGTTGTCATTTCCACGGGCGGGGAACTGGCAAAACGCGCAGACGAGAAAAAGGTTCCGGTCTGGCGATTCAGCCACAACGGTCAGCCGCGAGCCGCGGTGGGATTCTCGTTCGGGTTACTGCTTGGCTTGTTCGCCCGTCTGAATTTCATCGCCGACCCATCCGCGGACCTTGCGGAAGCCGTCGCCGCGATGAAGAGATCACAGGAACATTTGCGCGCGGAGGTGCCTGCCGCAACTAATCCCGCCAAGCGTTATGCCGGGCAGTTGATCGGGCGTTGGGTGACCGTGATGGGCTCGGGCGTGCTTGCCCCCGTTGCGCGACGCTGGAAGGGACAGATCAACGAGATCGCGAAGGCGGGCGCGAATTTCGAGGTCATCCCCGAGGCGAATCACAACACGCTGGCAGGCACGCTCAACCCGCAGCAGGTGTTGAACGCGCACACGATGACGATGTTCCTGCGCGCGCCGTCCGACCATCCGCGCAACCGCCTGCGCTCCGACCTGACGCGCCAGACCTTCATGCTGGAAGGCATGAACACCGATTTTGTGGATGCGCGCGGCGAATCCGCGCTGGCGCACATGTGGACGTTGATCCTGTTCGGCGATTACATGTCGTATTATCTGGCGATGGCATACGGCGTGGACCCCACTCCCGTGGATGCGCTGGTTGGTTTCAAGGAGGCGATGGCGCGGAGTTGAACCGTCATCACAGGTGATCTAAAAGAACTTTCCCCGAAGTCATTTCTTCGGGGGAAGTTTGTTGCCCGCGCCTTTTTTCGTCACTTCCACCCATAGCGAACTGGCGAGTTCAAAGCCGATGAGATGGTCATGCTTCTGCGTTTTCAATCGCAGCGGACCTTTGAACGGCGCACAACTGAACAAATGAAACGGTGTGCCGGGTGTCAACCCAAGTTCGCCGATGTAATTGAGTTTCTCCAGATCATGCGTGCGGACGCGGCTGATGATGCAATCGGATTCAGAGGGAACGTCAATGAGCGGCATATCCACTACGCGGGGCATCACACCATCTTTGGAGGGGATTGGCTCGCCGTGCGGACAGCGCGTGGGATGACCCGCCAACTCGTCCATGCGATCTTCGATCTCATCGTTGACGCCGCGCTCGAAGGTGTCGGCGAGTTCGTGGGCGGTCGCCCAATCATATTTCATCACTTTGACGAGGAAGACTTCTGTTAAGCGGTGGCGGCGCAGGGAAGGCATGGCGATGCGCTCGCCTTCGGAGGTGAGCAGGACGCCGCGATAGGGTTCGTGCGAAAGATAGCCGAGTTTCTGCAAACGTTTGACCATGCTTGCGGTCGCCTGTGCCGATGACTCGACGTGCGAACTCAAAAGCGAAAGCGGGACTTGTTGATGGTCTTGTTGTAAGCGATAGATCTCAGCAGCGTAGCGCTGCATTGCGGGACTTGCATTCATAAGAGGGGAAAATCTCCAAAACGGAGTGCGGACTTCCGTCCGCAATTCTAAAGCAGACTAAAGTCTGCACTCCGTAAAAATCTTCAACATGGTTGAAAACTGTTTGCAACCTAATATAGATAAATTTTAATACAAATATCTAGATTATTCGTATTGGCGTGATTATACTACGCCGCGTTCGTAATGGATAAAACCAATCGATTTTGTCCGTCACTATCAATTTTCGAGGAGATTCGTTCGATGCAACACTTTAGTAAGAAGATGCTTGGTGTATTGTTCGTTTTTGCGCTGTTGGTCAGCGCGTGCGGCGGCGGGACAGCCGTCCCTGAGGGAAATGCTCCTGTAACTGAAGCCGCCCCACCCGTCGTGGAAGAAGCGGGTGTTTCGGGCGATCTGGTCATTTATTCGGGACGTTCCGAGTCGCTCATCCAGCCCGTGTTGGATGCGTTCCAGGCGAAGTATCCGAATGTGAACATCCTGCTCAAGTCCGGCAGCAACAGCGAGCTGGCAAATGCGCTCATTGAAGAGCAATCGAACCCGCAGGCGGATGTGTTCGTGACGACCGAGATTTTCACCATCCAGAGTTTGTACCAGCAGGGATTATTCGCTTCGTACCGCCCTGTGGGCGCGGAACTGCTTCCTGCGGAATTTATCGGACCCGAAGACAGCTGGGTGGGATTGACCCGCCGTGCGCGCGTTATCATGTACAATACGGAACTCGTCAGCGCGGACGAAGCGCCTCAATCGATCTTTGACCTGACCGACCCCAATTGGCAGGGACAGATCGCTGCGGCAGGTTCGACCAACGGCGGGATGCAGGCGCAGATCGCCGCGATGCGCCAGTTGCTCGGCGATGTGGACACGCAGGAATGGCTGGTCGGGTTGATGGCGAATGATGTGACCTTCTTCGGCGGGCACACGGATGTGCGCAAAGCCGTCGGCGCGGGCGAGTTCAAGCTCGGTCTGGTCAATCACTACTATTATTACCTGCAACTCGCGGAAGGCAGCCCGGTTGGAATCGTCTTCCCCGATCAGGGTGAGGGACAGATCGGTTTGATCAGTAATGCGACCTCCGCCGCCATCGTCAAAGGCGGAAAGAACGTCACCGCCGCGCAAGCCTTCCTTGACTTCCTGATCTCGGAAGAGGGTCAGAAGTTATTCGCGGAAGGGAATTACGAATATCCGATGCTTGCCGGGGTTTCCCTGCGTGAAGGCGTGGAACCGCTGGAGAACTTCCGCCTCGCGGATGTGAACGTGGCAGAAGCCGCGCTCGACCTGAACGGCACATTGGATTTGATGGAAGCGATCGGCTTGCCGTAGACTGATTGATCTTCACCGCAGAGGCGCGGAGAACGCAGAAAAAAAATCTTAAACTCTGCGGTAAAACAAAATATGCAAACAACCACAGATGAACACGGATGGTTGGATAAATAATCCCATTCATCTGCGTTTATCTGTGGTGAATTAAGAGTAAATGCAGATACGCAACACACTGCCCCAACTTCGCAATTACAACATCAGCCCCCGGCTCCTCTTCGCCGCGGGGCTGGTCGCGTTATTTGTAGCGATTCCGCTTGGGTACATCTTCTTCCGCGCAGTGACCGGCGGGGAAGAAGTCTGGTTGCGCCTGTTGCAAACCCGCATCTGGAAGTTGCTCGGCAACACGTTACTGCTTGCCGTCACCGTCACCGGCGGCGCGACGCTCGTCGGCGTGAGCATGTCCTTCCTGACGGAACGCACCGACCTGCCCGGACGCAATCTCTTCCGCTGGATGCTGGCGATGCCGCTGGCGATCCCCGCCTACATCGGCGGGATCGTTCACCTCACGCTGCTTCGTCCGCGCGGCGGATTTATTCCGCAATTACTGGAATCATGGTTCGGTCAGCCGGTTCCCACGCCCAGCCCGTTGGGATTCGGCGGCGCGGCATTCATCCTCACGCTGTTCATGTTCCCGTATGTGTACCTGCTCAGCGGAGCGGCGTTCCGCTCGCTGAACGCCTCGCTCGAAGAAGCCTCGCGGACATTCGGGCGCAGTAACTGGCAGACCCTGTGGGAAGTGACCCTGCCCGCCTTGCGTCCCGGCATCACGGCGGGCGCATTGCTTGTTGCATTGGATGTGCTGGCGGAATACGGCACGGTGGCATTGCTGCGCTACGAGACATTTTCATCCGCGATCTTCGTGCAACTGGCAGGACGGTATGACCGTTCCGCGGCGGCGGTCTTGAGCGGCGTGTTGATCGTGCTGGCAGTCATCATCCTGTGGGGCGAGATCCGCCTGCAGGGACAGGCGCGCTTCACCCAGATGGACAGTCAATGGCGGCCCGCGCCGAC
>CAYPHR010000003.1:0-39452 GCA_964410375.1 uncultured Anaerolinea sp.
GAGGTGATCGGCTTGGCGGGCATGGAAGGTTCCGGGCAGGGACTGTTCATGCGCGCATGTTCCGGGCTGGTGAGACCAGTCGGCGGCAGGATCGAACACAAAGGTCAGGATTTGACCGGGAAATCCTATCATGCCTTCAAACACCACGGTGTGAACTTCCTTCCGGCGGCGCGTCTCGAGGAAGCGCTGGTCCCCGGCTTGACGTTGACGGATCACTTCATCCTTTCAGAAGAACCGAAGGGGTTGTTCATCAATCGGGATGCCGGGCAAAAACTGGCAGAGGAACGAATCGCCGCCTTCAATATCCGCGGGACGCCGCTCAGCACGGTCGAGTCGCTGTCGGGCGGCAATCAACAGCGTGCCGAACTGGCAATGATGCAAGACCCGCTTTCATTGATCCTGCTTGAACACCCCACCCGCGGATTGGATATCGAATCGGTGATTTACATCTGGAGCAAATTAAAAGAACGCTGCAAACAAGGCTCGTCCATTATATTTATGTCGTCCGATCTGGAGGAGATTTTGCAATACAGCGATCGCGTTCTGGTTTTTTTCAGCGGTCAGGTTTCGGAGCCGCTTGATGCGGGCAAGACCAGCGTAGACCAGCTCGGTCAATTGATCGGCGGCAAGGGCTGGACGGATAAGGGAGAGCGCGCATGATGAAGAATCGTCTTATCAATCTGGTATATCAGCTCGCGGCGCTTGTGCTTGCCTTTGGCGTGGTGTCTTTGATCCTGCTTTCGGTGGACGCATCCCCGTCGGAAGCATACACGAACATGTTCAAAGGCTCGTTCGGTGAAATGCGAAAATTCGCGGAGGTACTTGTCGCGTTCGTGCCGCTTCTTTTGGTAACAGCAGGGCTGCTGGTCACGTTTTCATCCGGCTTGTGGAACATCGGCGTGGAGGGGCAGGTGGTGTTAGGCGCGATTGCAACCACCTGGGTTTACCGCCTCTTTCTTGACAGTGACCTGCATCCCACCTTGATCATTATTCTTGCGATCATTGGCGGGATGTTCGGCGGCGCGATCTGGGCGGCATTGACGGGTATCTTGAAAGTCTTCGGCGGCGTGAACGAGATCTTTGGAGGTCTCGGCTTGAACTTCGTCGCCACTGCACTGACCATTTACCTGATCTTTGGTCCCTGGAAGCGCCCCGGCGTCGCCTCGATGAGCGGGACGGTTCCATTCCCCGATGAATTTTCACTGCCGCTGTGGCAGAATCTCCGCATCAGTCCGTGGGCATTAGGGATCGCCCTCGCGGGCATTGTGATCGTTTATTTTCTTTTGCAGGGTACATACTTTGGCTTGCGCCTCAAGGCGGTCGGGAAGAACTTCCGCGCGGCATATCTGCTGGGGATTCCCACCTGGCAGTATTCCATGTATTCCTTCCTGATCTGCGGCGCGCTGGCGGGAGCAGCGGGCGCGATGCAGGTGGCGGCGGTCTATCATCGCCTCATCCCGTCCATCTCCAGCGGATACGGTTATCTCGGTCTCATGGTGGCAATGTTGATCAACTATCAGGCGCTCTGGGCGGTGCCGGTGGCGCTGTTCTTTGCGGCATTGAACATCGGCAGCATTCAACTGCCGATTATCATGAAATTAGACTCGTCACTTTCCGGTGTGCTGCAAGGTGTACTGGTCTTGTTCGTCCTGCTGGCGGCGGGGGTGCGGCAGAAATTTGGGAGGAAGGCATAACATGTCTCAGGAAACCATCATCATCGGCTTGGCTGGCGTGCTTGCCTCTGCGGCTCCCATCGTTTTTGCGGTCATCGGCGAGACGATCTCCGAGCGGGCAGGCGTGATCAATCTGTCCATGAACGGCACGATCCTGCTTTCGGCAATGGGTGGCTTTGCGGTTGCCTACAACACAAATAATATCGTCCTGGGCTTTCTGGCGGGCATGCTGATCGGCGCGCTGGTGGCATTGATCGTGGCATTTGCCAGCATCACATTACAGCAATCGCAGGTTGCCGTCGGCTTTGTGCTCGCGTTGACGTGTCGTGACCTTTCCTATTTTCTTGGCAACCCTTACATGGGCGTTCCCGGTCCGCGTTTGCAGGCAGCCCCGATCCCGTTCCTTGGCGATATTCCCATTCTTGGTCAACTGTTCTTCCGTCATGATGCCATCACGTATATCAGCTTCATCTCCATTTTTCTTGCGTGGTTGTGGATCTTCCGTACCCGCCCGGGGTTGATGCTGCAAGGTATCGGCGAGAAACCAGCCGCGGCGTACATCCGAGGCGCGAACGTCAACTTGATGCGCTATGTTTATACGATCATCGGCGGCGCATTGATCGGGTTGGCGGGTCCTGCCTTTTCCCTCGCCACCCGCGCTGGCTGGATGGGAACCATTTCCGGCTTGGATGGATTCGGCTGGATCGCACTCTCCATCACCATCTTCGGCGGATGGAATCCACTACGCGGCGCATTCGGCGCTTATCTCTTCGCGTTCCTTCAGTGGCTTGGCTTGGTCCTGCAACCCGTGCTGACTCAAGTCCCGTCACAGGTTCTGCAAGTTGCGCCATTCCCGTTGATGATCCTGACACTGTTGCTGGTCAACATCGGCAATGCGGAATGGGTGGAGCGGGCACTCGCCGCCATGCCTGAATCGACGCGCAGGATTTTTGCGAAGTTGCTGCGAGCCATGCGGACTTCTCCGCCGGCGGCTTTGGGCGTGCCGTTTGAGCGGGATTAATTGAGATCGTACACATGGGACAAGGCTAACTTGTCCCATGTGTTTTCTGTGGCGGGGGAAGTAATAAATGTCATTTTTCAATGGACAAAATGATACTAGAATTTCATTGTGAATTATGCTACAAATGTGAAGACGTCAGACGACTATCATCTATGAGACCATGTTCATGCGTGTAGTCCAATCGAAATCGATTGCAGATCAGGTTGAAGAGATTCTTCGGGGCAGAATCCGTGACAACACGTACACTGCCGGGAGCCGCATTCCCTCGGAGAGCGAACTGTCTGATGAGTTTGGCGTCAGCCGCGCAACTGTACGGACCGTTCTCGCTAAGCTGGCGGTGAATGGTTTGATCCTGCGGAAACACGGAGATGGCACATACGTCAACTCAAGGGTACGCGGAGCAGGCGCCAATTTCGGGAATTTATGGGATTTTGTGACCCTGATCGAAAGTAATGGGTACAAATCCATGATCAAGCCCATGTCCATCGAATTGCGGAGTGCTTCTGAAAAGGAAGCGGCTGCGCTGGCGATCGACCCACAGGAAAAAATGCTGTCAATGACAAGACTCTTCCATGCCGACGACCAGCCTGTGATTTTGGCGAAGAATGTGATCCCCGCCTCGTTTTTGCGTGTGCCGCTGCAGGAGATCGATGGACACCTTACGATACGGGAGATTCTGCAAAGGTATTGCCGGCAGGAGATCGCGTTCGCGATCACGGATATTCGCTCCGTTTTGGCAAGGGATGAACTTAAGTCTGCGATGGGGGATATGTTGGGGGAAACGGTCTTGGAACTACAACTGGCATTCTATAGCAAGGACAATGTGCCGTTGGCGCTTGGAAACAATTATTTTAACGATGCGATTCTGCGTTTATGTCTGGTACAGGCATGGAGTTGATTTGGCGGCGATGGATGCCGCATGACGTGGTTGTGAGCGGTCACGATCTTGATGATACGATCTTTCGTAAGACCATATTCTAACCAAATGGTGACGGACCGATGAAAAAATTATTTCAAAGCGAATGGATGTCCCGCACTGTGGACGCGTTTCTGCCAGTCTTTGCCACCCTTGCGGCATTGCTGGTCGGCGCGGTCATGCTGTTATTACTGAAAGTCAACCCGATCGAAGCGTATGCCGCTCTTTGGGATGGCGCATTTGGCAGTCCCAATGCAGTTGCGGAGACGCTGGTCAAAGCCACGCCATTGTTGCTGGTTGCGCTGGGAATCTGTATTTCTTTCCGCGGCAATGTGATCAACATCGGCGGCGAAGGGCAGATGGTTATTGGCGCGCTTCTGGCGACCTGGGTGGGACTCACATTTACAGAAGCGCCCGGCTGGTTGATCATTGTCCTGGCTTTGGTTTGCGGTTTTTTGGGAGGCGCGGTCTGGGGTGGTATTCCCGGTGTGCTGAAAGCCTACTTTAACGTCAATGAAATTCTCAGCACTGTGATGATGAATGCCATTGCGATTCAGTTGATGAACTTTCTCCTGCGTGGACCGATGATCGATCCCTCGCAAGCGGAACTGGCTTCGAAAATTCCGCAAACCGCGCGCCTGCTGGATATCTTCCAGCTGCCGCGTCTGATTCCCACCCGTTTGCACCTCGGTGCGTTGATCGCGGTGGTGCTGGCAGTGCTGGTCTACATTTTATTGTGGCGTACCACGCTCGGTTATCGCATCCGCGCGGTGGGGCAGAACCCGAACGCATCTCGTTACGCCGGCATTAATGTTCCTCGTTACATGGTTCTTGCGCTTTTGCTCAGCGGCGCATTTGCCGGGCTGGCTGGCGCGGTACAGGTCTATGGCGTCAACTATCGCATGATCACGGACGGGTCGGCTTCGGGCTTTACCGGCTCGGCTGGCTTCAACGGGATCGTGGCGGCGTTGTTCGGGCAACTGCATCCTCTATTATCCATTCCCGCTTCCATTTTGTTCGGCGCGTTGCTGGTGGGCGCAAACAAGATGCAGCGCATGGTGCAGGTTCCATCCGCGCTGGTGATCGCCCTGAACGGACTTGTGGTGGTCTTTGTCGTCAGCAGCGAGATCTGGAGACGCTACCGTCAGCGCCGCAGGCTGGTCGCTATCCGGGATGAGGAATCTCCGCCGGAGCCGGACCAACTTGAAGTCCAGAAAGAGGAGGCGCAGCAATGATTTCCGATCTCTTCTCCACTACGGTCCTGATCGGCATCCTGGCATCGGGCATCCGTCTTGCGACACCGTATCTATATGCCGCCATCGGCGAGACGTTCAGCCAGAAAAGCGGTGTGTTGAACCTTGGCGTGGAAGGGCAGATGCTGCTGGGCAGTTTCGCCGCCTTTTACGTCACGTATACCACCGGTAACCTGTGGTTCGGTTTGCTGGCGGCGATCATGGTTGGCGCATTTATGGGGTTGGCGATGGCGTTCGTGACTGTCCACCTGCAAGCCAAACAGGGCATCAGTGGAATCGGTTTTTATCTCTTCGGCTTGGGGATGAGCGACCTGCTCTTCCAAAAACTGATGGGAACCGTGGAAACGGTGCGCGGTTTCCCGAGGGTTAGCATCCCGATTTTGAGCGGCATCCCCGGTGTTGGAGATATTTTCTTCAATCAGAATATTCTTGTGTACGGCGCATATTTGCTTGTGCCGATCGCATGGTTCGTTCTGAACAAGACCACGCTGGGGTTGAAGATACGCTCGGTCGGTGAGAACCCGGATGCGGCGGATTCGCTTGGTGTGAGCGTGAAGCGCATCCGTTACTTTACGATCATTTTGGGCGGCATTCTTTCGGGTATTGCGGGCGCATCGCTTTCGATCGCCCTGTTGAACGTCTTTCAGCAGAACATGACCAGCGGTCTTGGATTTATCGCCGTTGCGTTGGTGTACTTTGGCGGTTGGCGCCCGCTGGGTGTGTTGGGCGGGGCGCTGCTCTTTAGTCTGGTCAATTCATTGCAGTTGTGGATCCAGGTGTTGGGACTGCCGATACCGTCTGAACTGGCAGTGATGATGCCCTATATTTTGACGATCATTGTTTTGGTTGCGACTGCATCCAAGATACGTTCGCCATCTGCATTGACGAAACCGTTTGAGCGGGAAGGTTGATCCCGGAAAGGAGACATCTGCAATAAAACAATCGCCTGTCCCATCTGTTCAATTTTGGTCCATTCAAGATTTCAAAAGGAGTAAGAAGAAAATGAAAAAAATCACGTGGATTTTGACCGTTCTGCTAGCCCTGTCGCTTATTTTGAGCGCATGCGGAAGCCCGACTGATGCGCCTGCCGCCCCCGTGGAAGAGCCCCAAGCCGCCCCTGAAACATCCACCGAACCCGAAGCTGAACCTGCCGCCCCGGCGGAGCCTTTCCGTGTGGCAGTGGTCATGCCGAGTTCGATCAATGATCTGGCGTTCAGCCAGAGCATGTACGATGCGCTGGTCCTGATCCAACAGGAAATGGGCGGACCCGAATACTTTGAGTTCGTCTATTCGGACAACATGTTCGTTGTGGATGATGCCGCTGCGGCGCTCCGTGACTACGCCACCCAGGGTTTTGACCTGGTCATTGGGCATGGTTCGCAGTACGGCTCCTCCCTGCAGGAAATTGCTCCTGACTTCCCCGAAACTGCTTTTGCCTGGGGTACCACTGTGGAAACCTTCGGTCAGCCGAACATCTTCGCTTATGAAGCCGCTTCTCATCAAGGCGGATACGTCAATGGTGTGCTGGCTGCCAGCCTCACCCAGAGCAAGGTCGTTGGCGTTGTTGGACCGATCGAGACCGGCGATGCCAAACTGTATGTGGACGGCTTCGTGGCTGGTGTCAAGGCAACCGACCCGAGCATCACCGTGAACGTCAATTACATCGGCTCGTTCTCCGATGTGGCGCTGGCTGCAGAAGCTGCCAATACCCATATCGCTGCGGGCGCAGATGTAATGGCTGGAACCGCCCAGATGGTGGTTGGAGCGATCGGCGTGGCGAAAGAGAACGGCGTTCTTTGGCTCGGCACCCAGTCCAGCCAGACCTCCCTCGCTCCCGAAATCGTGGTTGCCAATCAGGTCTACCACTGGGAAGTGGTCATTCGTGAGATCATGGACCTGATTGCCGGCGGTACGCTCGGCGGCAAATCCTTCGTCATTTCGCTTGCTGATGGCGGCGAAGTGATGGAATACAACCCTGCCTTCGATCTTCCCGCCGATGTCAAGGCGCTGGCGGATCAGACCGTCCAAGGCATCATCGAAGAGACCATCACGATTACCCTGCCGTAGTTTCTAAAACAGGTACTTCGGAAGTCCAAGACTTCCGAAGTACCTTTCTACTTTTCTCAAGGATGGCACCAATGACCGAATCGAACCTGCTTCCCTCCGGACGTACACGCATTGAAAAACTGGAGATGCGCGGCATCACCAAGCGTTTCCCCGGTGTGCTTGCCAGTGATAAGGTGGATTTTGATGTGCGGTCGGGCGAAGTTCATGCCTTGCTGGGCGAGAACGGCGCAGGCAAAAGCACATTGATGAAGATCCTGTACGGCTTGTACCACCCGGATGAGGGCGAGATTCTGATCAATGACAATCCCGTCCGCATTTCCTCGCCGACCGATTCGATCAACCTTGGGATTGGCATGATCCATCAGCACTTCATGCTGGTTCCCACTCTGACCGTAGCTGAAAATGTGGCGCTTGGTTTGCCGTCCTCGCGCGGTGCTCTCACGGACCTGGATCGCGTCTCCAAACGTATCATCGAACTGGCTGGCATCTACGGGTTGAAGATCGACCCGGATGCCTACGTCTGGCAGTTGTCGGTGGGGCAACAGCAACGCGTCGAGATTATCAAAGCCCTATATCGCGGAGCCGCCCTGCTGATCCTTGACGAGCCGACCGCTGTGCTCACCCCGCAGGAAGTGGACGAATTATTCGTCATCATGAACCAGATGGTGCGGGACGGTCATGCCCTCATTTTCATATCCCACAAACTGCACGAGGTCGTGGAGATAAGCCGTCGCGTCACCGTCCTGCGTGACGGGCGCAAGATCGGCACACGTCCCACTTCAGAGATAACAAAACAGATCCTTGCCAATTGGATGGTCGGGCGCGAAGTGGGCTTTTCACCGGACCGCGGCGTTGCCGAACTTGGCGAAACGCGCATGAAGATCGAGGACCTTGTCTGCAGCAGTGACCGTGGTACCCCGGGTCTGCGCGGCGTGAACCTCGAAGTCCGCTCCGGTGAGATTTTGGGCGTCGCTGGAGTATCAGGCAACGGGCAGCGTGAACTGGCGGAGTCCATCACCGGGCTGCGAAAAGTTACCGGCGGCAAAGTCTACCTCGAGGGCGAAGACGTGACCGGCTTCCCTCCGGCAGAGATCACGGAGCGAATGCTTTCCTACATCCCTGAAGAGCGGATGCGCGATGGCATGATCAAGGACTTCACTGTTGCCGAGAACATGATCCTGCGCGAACACCACAAAATGCCGTATTCGAAATACGGTTTCCTGCGGCTGCGCGAGATCTCCAGCCATGCAAATGAATTGATTTCGAACTTCCAGGTCAAGACCCCCTCATCGGAAACCGAAGCCAAGAATCTTTCCGGCGGCAATATTCAAAAGATCGTGCTGGCACGGGAGATTTTCCGCACCCCGCGCGTCATCATCGCCGCCCAGCCCACCCGCGGGCTGGACATCGGCGCTACCGAATATGTCCGCGAACAACTGCTCGAACAGCGCCGCAAAGGCGTTGCCATCATGCTCATCTCAGAAGACCTCGATGAGATCATTGCTCTCTCTGACCGCATTGCCGTTCTCTACGAAGGTCAGGTCATGGACATCGTTCCGCGTGAAGAAGCCACCCCCGAAAAACTTGGTTTGCTCATGGCGGGCGTGCATCCCGAAGAGAGTGCCGCACAACCCGCATAGAGTTGCGGAGTTTTGAGAAATAGTAAAATCAACTATCCATCGGTTCGGTGGTCGCTGATTTAAAGATCAGCGGCGTTGGGTCGCGTAGCATCCATCGAAAAGTGCCGCCGCCTGTGTAAGAAAGGACACCACCTATGAACCTATGGCAGGAATACAAACGTCCAGTCTCCATCACGGAGGCAGTTCAAGCCCTCGCGTCGGCTTCTGGTCCTGCGCTGCCCATTGCGGGCGGAACAGATCTTCTGCTCGACCTGAAACAAGGCAACCATCCTCCCATCCACACTTTAATTGATTTGACATTCATCCCGGAGATGAGCACCCTCGAATTGAGAGGGGATGAACTCTTCATCGGAGCTGCCGTCCCGGTTAACCGCGTCGCACTGGACCCGCTGACTGATGCGCATGCCCAGGCTTTGGTCGAAGCCTGCAACCTGATCGCCGGACCGCAAGTCCGCAACACCGCCACGCTTGGAGGTAACGTCGCGCACGCCCTCCCCGCCGCGGACGGGACCATTGCCCTGACCGCCCTCGATGCCCACGCTGAGGTTGCTGGCGTTTCAGGGACACGTCGCATGCCCTTCACCTCGCTTTTCCTTGGACCCGGCAAATCCGCCATCGACAAAAGCAAAGAAATCATCGTCGGTTTTTACATTTCCCAATCCAAAAAAGGACAAGCCTCCTGCTTCAAACGCATCATGCGCCCGCAGGGAGTTGCGCTTCCCATTTTGAATTGCGCTGTCTGGCTTGAGCGCGAAGGTGACATGGTGAAGGATGTTCACATCGCCGTCGGTCCCGGCGGAGCGACGCCCTTCCGCGCCACCGAAGCCGAATCCGCTATGCGTGGAAAACGCTTGAATGAAACGACCTTTGCCGAGACTCTGAATATCCTGCTCGGACAGGCAAAGTTCCGCACCAGCGCCCGCCGTGCCAGCGCGGATTATCGCAGGCATATCGTCGGCGGCTTATTCAAGGATGTGCTGGATACCGCGTGGAAACGCGCAGAATAGGATTACTGGTATGTCGAACATAAATTTTTCCGTCAATGGCAGACAATATTCGGTTGAACCTGTCGCGGGTGAAACCCTTTCCACATTGTTGCGTGAACGGTTGCGTCTGACCGGAACGAAGATCGGTTGTGAAGAAGCCGAATGCGGCGCATGTACCGTATTGGTGGATGGCGAGCCGATCATGTCCTGTGTCTACCCCGCCGAACGCGCGGATGGCAAGACGCTCGTCACCATCGAAGGGCTGGCACAGCGCGTCCACGAAGAGATGAAACTGCATCCGTTGCAGGAAGCCTTCGTGGAGCATGGCGCCGTCCAGTGCGGGTTCTGTATTCCCGGGCAGATCATGACCGCCTATGCCCTGCTCAAACGCAACCCGGACCCGAACAGTGATGACATTCGTTTTGCATTGAAGGATACGCTCTGCCGTTGCGCGGGCTATCCGTCCATTGAAAATGCCATCCTCGCCGCGGCGCAGGCGTTGCAGACGGGCGAACCTGTCCAGAAGCCGACTCATATCCCCGATTCGGTCCACTCCTACAAGACGGTGGGACGTTCTCATCTGCGCCCCGAAGCTGTGGAAAAAGTGACCGGCGAAGCCATCTTCACCGATGACTTGAAATTCGACGGCATGTTATATGCCAAAGCCAAACGCGCCATGATCCCGCACGGCTTTTTAACGAAGCTCGATACTTCCAAGGCAAAAGCCCTGCCCGGTGTGGTCGCCATTCTCACTGCGGAAGATGTTCCCGCCGAAAAGAATCATGGCTTGGTCATCTTCGACTGGCCCGTGATGGTCGGCATTGGAGAACGCGTCCGCTATGTGGGGGATGCGCTCGCCATCGTGGCAGCGGAAAGCCAGGAGATCGCCGAACAGGCGTCGGCGTTGATCGAAGCGGAGTTCGACCTCCAGCCTGTAATTACAAATCCAGTCATGGCGCGCGAAGAGGGCGTTCCGCAGATCCATGACAGCGGCAACCTGCTTAAGCACATCAAGGTCCGCAAGGGCGATATGGATGCGGGCTTTGCCGCCGCTGACATCGTCCTTGAACACACCTTCCACACGCAAACCACCGACCATGCCTTCATCGAACCGGAGTGCAGTATTGGCGTGCCGCTGCCCGATGGGCGCATGGAAATCTATGTCGGTTCGCAGATCCCTTATCAAGACCGCACGCAGGTTGCGCGCGTGATGGGCTGGGAAGAGGAGCGCGTGCGCATCGTCGGGCAGTTGATGGGCGGCGGCTTCGGCGGCAAGGAAGACGTGATGGGGCAGATCCACGTCGCCATGCTTGCGAACGTCACCCAACGTCCTGTCAAATTATTGTTCGACAGGCAGGAAAGTTTACTCGTGCATCCCAAGCGCCATGCCACGCAGATCCGCGTAAAGATCGGCGCAAAGAAGGACGGGCGGTTGATCGCGGCAGAGACCGAGTTGTACGGCGATACGGGCGCATACGCCTCGCTCGGCGAAAAAGTGATGACCCGCGCCACCACACATTCGGCGGGACCGTACGACATCGAACATGTCCGCGCCGACTGCTACGCCATGTATACCAACAATCCTCCATCCGGCGCGTTTCGCGGGTTCGGCGTCACGCAATCTGCCTTTGCCGTCGAATCTATGATGGATATGCTCGCTGAAAAACTCAACCTTGACCCTGTGGAAGTGCGCCGCATGAACGCTTTGCACGTCGGCAGCATTACCAACACGGGACAGGAATTGAAAGAGTCTGTTGGCTTGATGGAATGCATTGACCGCGTGGATGCCGAAATGCGGAAGCACACCCCGCTTCCCTTCGCCCCGCGAGTTGATCCTGAAAACCCGAACCTTGTCCGCTCCTGGGGTTTTGCCGCTGCGTATAAGAACACGGGACTTGGCGGCGGCGCTCCCGATAAATCCGGCGCGGATGTGGAACTCTACGAAGACGGCACATTCCAAGTGCGCAGTTCCGCCGCCGAACTCGGTCAGGGACTGGTCACTGTCATGCGCCTGACCGTTGCGGAGGAGATGGGCGTCGCGCCTGAAAAAGTGCGCGTGCTCGTCATGGACACTGACCTGACGCCGAACGGCGGTCCCACCACCGCCTCGCGCCAGACATTCGTGACCGGCAATGCCTCCCGCTATGCCGCCAAAACCCTGCGCGATCAGATCACTGCTTCGTTGGCGGAAAAATTCGATGTGCGCCCCGAGCAGATCCGCTTTGAAGACGGCGTAGTCCATGTCAACGGGAATTCGCTTTCCTACGAAGAGATCTACAAGGAAATGACAGGCATGGGTCAGCAACCCCGCGTCCGTTATGAATATGAGGCGCCGAAGACCCAGCCCCTCGGCACAGGCGGCGATATGCACTTCGCATTCTCGTTCGGTGTGCAAGCCGCCGAAGTGGAAGTCAACAAACTCACGGGCGAAGTGCGCGTGTTGAACGTTATTTCTGCCAATGACGTCGGCATGGCGGTCAATCCGCTCGGCTTGCAGGGACAGGTCGAAGGCGGTGTGATGATGGGGCTTGGCAACTGTCTCACCGAGGAGTTCATCGTTGAGAACGGCAATGTGATCACAGACCATCTCGCCCGCTATCGCGTGCCGGGCATTATGCTCACGCCGAACATCACATCCATCATTGTCGAGCATCCTATTGAGTCCGGTCCTTATGGAGCCAAAGGCGTCGGCGAAATTTCCAGCATCCCCACCACGCCAGCCATTACCAATGCCATTTACAACGCTGTCGGCGTCCGGTTGGATAAATTACCTGTGGATCAGGAAGTGATTGCACGGGAGTTGTGGGAGCGCGAAGAAAAAATCAACGGCTAAAAAAACATCCGATAGAAAGCATAACAGGACTCTCCGAGTAATTGGGGAGTCCTGTTATGTTGCATTCGGGTAAAATCAAGCGGAGATAAAGGTCCTCATGTCCAAATTCACTGGTTACAAATGCTCGCTTTGCGGGGCGGAATATCTGCCCGGGCAGGTTGCCTACACCTGCCCGAAGGATGGCGGCAACTTGGATGTCATCCTCGATTACGAATCCATCAAGAAAAAATTCCAACCGGAGGATGTCATCTCGCGGAAGGATGCCTCCCTGTGGAGGTACCTGCCGCTGTTGCCTGTTTCCGAGCCCGGCGGGGATTCCACGCCCTTGCACGCCGCAGGCTGGACCCCGGTGTTTGCCCTGCCGCGACTGGCGGACAAACTCGGCTTGAAACATCTCTGGCTGAAGGACGAATCCCGCAATCCCACCGCATCTTTCAAGGATAGAGCCAGCGCTATTGTCGTGACCCGCGCGAGGGAATTGAAATCCGAGATTGTTGTGACCGCTTCGACAGGCAATGCCGGCGCGGCGCTGGCGGGCATGTCGGCTGCGGTGGGACAAAAAGCCGTCATCTTTGCACCCAAATCCGCGCCGCAGGCGAAGGTGGCGCAGTTGTTGGTGTTCGGCGCGAAAGTCATCCTTGTGGATGGGACTTACGACGACGCTTTCGATCTGACGGTCAAAGCCGCGGATGAGTTTGGCTGGTATTGCCGCAACACGGGCTACAATCCGTTCACGGTGGAAGGGAAGAAAACCGCCGCCTTTGAGATCTGGGAATGGTGGCTCGAAGCGCATCGTCACTGGCACAAGAAGGACAGTCCGTTGGATAACCACCCGCCCCTGTCCATTTTTGTCTCGGTGGGGGACGGTAATATCATTTCGGGCATCCATAAGGGATTTAAGGACCTGCTGGCATTGGGTTGGATCCCCAACATGCCGCGCATCATCGGCGTGCAGGCGGAAGGGTCTGCCGCGATTGCAAATGCATTCCGGGATAATTCCGAGACGATCACACCTGTCTCTGCGACTACCATTGCTGACAGCATCTCTGTTGACCTGCCTCGCGACGGTGTCCGCGCGGTGCGGGCGGCAATGCAGACCGACGGCACGTATATCACGGTCAGCGACGACGAGATCATCAAAGCCATTGCGGCGCTTGGCAAAATGGGCATCTTTGCCGAACCGGCTGGGGCGGCGGCATATGCCGGGGTGGTCAAGGCAACAGGTTCGGGCGTGGTCGGAAGCGATGATCCGATTCTGGTGATGAACACTGGTAGCGGACTAAAAGATGTCCGTGCCGCGATGCAGGCTGTTCAGTCCGCGCCGATCATCGAACCGACACTTGAAGCGGTCAAAAAACTATTATGAGTTCAATACATGAAAATTACATATTCCATCATTGCGCCCATCTATAACGAGATCGATAATCTGCCGGAGTTGTACCGCCGTGTGAAGGAAGTGATGGATTCATCCGGCGAACCGTGGGAATTGATCCTGGTTGATGACGGCTCGACCGACGGTTCGACGGACAAGATCCACGAGTTGGCAAAAGCCGATAAGACCGTGCGCCCCGTGATCTTTGCGCGGAATTTTGGGCATCAGGTTGCCATCACTGCCGGATGGGATTACGCCCGCGGCGACGCGGTTGTCATCATCGATGCGGATTTGCAGGACCCGCCCGAAGTGATTTTGGACCTTGCCGCGAAGTGGAAGGAGGGATATGAAGTCGTGTACGCGACCCGCGGCGAGCGCGAGGGCGAATCCTGGTTCAAGTTGTGGACGGCGTCGCTGTTCTATCGGCTCATCTACCGCATCACGGATGTGAAGATTCCTGTGGATACGGGGGATTTCCGCTTGATGGACCGCAAGGTGGTGGATGTGCTCAAGCAGATGAAGGAGCGGCATCGTTTTCCGCGCGGGATGTCGGCATGGGTGGGTTTTCGCCAGATCGGCGTGACGTACAAACGCGCCGCGCGGCGCTCGGGTGTGACCAAATATCCGTTCAAGAAAATGCTCCGGCTGGCGATCAACGCCGTGACGGGGTTCTCGTATTTCCCATTGCAGGTGGCGACCTATTTTGGTTTCATTTCGGCAGGCGTTGCGATCCTTGCCATCCCGGTGGTCATCTACATGCGCATGACCGGCAGCGGCGCGTTTTTCGGTCAGGCGACCACCTTGATCGCGGTGTTGTTTCTCGGCGGTGTGCAGTTGATCTCGCTGGGAATCCTTGGCGAGTATATTGGTCGTTTGTACGATGAAGCAAAGGGCAGACCGTTATATATCGTCCGCGAGGCGCCGGAGGATTAACCCGTCAATCTCTGCTTGACATCATAATATTCCAGTTTGCATCCCATCATCACTTGATGTGACTGAATTATGTTGAGCGGCTATTTGTTTTTAGCCTGCATCATATCCCTTTTTAATTAACCGTCTCCCATGAATCTTTTATTTCTCAAAGACCGCGCCTTCCTGCGCGAAATGCTGACGATCGCCGTTCCCATATCGTTCCAGCAGCTTGTCAACGCCTCACTCAATATGATCGACGTCATCATGGTCGGTCAATTGGGCGAAGCCTCCATCGCTGCACTTGGATTGTCCAATCAGGTGTTTTTCGTCTTCATCCTGTTGTTGTTTGGCACCACCAGCGGTATGGCAATCTTTACAGCGCAATATTGGGGGAAACAGGAAGTCGAGCCGATCCGCAAAGTGCTGGGAATGAGTCTGCTGACCACGACGATTATTGCGGTTATCTTTACGCTCATCGCTACGCTGATACCTGAAGTGGTGTTGGGCTTTTATACAAACGACACCGAAGTAATCCAGATCGGCGCCCGCTACTTGCGCATCGTCGGACTTTCCTATATTCCCGTCGCGATTGCCACCTCCTATGTTGCCGTCTTGCGCAGTATTCAATTGATCAAGATCGCCGTGATTGCCACCATCAGCGCCTTGATCTTCAAAACGACTCTCGGCTACATGCTGATCTTTGGCATTTGGATATTCCCTGAACTTGGCGTGGAAGGCGCGGCAATTGGCACCGCATCAGGCTGGATATTGCAAGTGATCCTGCTCTTTGTGCTGGTTCACACCTGGAAGACTCCTCTTGCTGCCAACCCGTTGACCTTTTTCTCTTTTGATCTTTCCTTTTTTGGGCGCGTTTTGCGCACCACACTTCCCGCGCTTGCCAATGAATTCTTCTGGTCCTTGGGGATCACAACCTACAATGCCATCTATGCCCGCATCGGCACGGACGCCATCGCCGCAATCAACGTCAATGCGACGATCGAGGAGCTCGGCTTTGTAGTCTTTATGGGATTGGGAAATGCCTGCGCGGTCATGGTCGGCAACCGTATCGGAGCGGGGAAGCGCGAGGAAGCATATCAAACCTTATGGCGTGTGGTCACGCTGGCGGTTATCGCCGCATGGGTGGTCGGCTTGACCGTCTTCCTATTGCGGGATGCTGTAGTGAGTTTGTACAATCTCTCCCCCAGCGGCGTGGACAATGTCCGCGTGTTGATGCTGGTCATGGCGTGCACGATCTGGATCCGTATGCTCAACTTCACGACCTTTATCGGCGGTCTTCGGGCGGGCGGCGATACGCGCTTTGCCATGTTCATGGAGCTTTTCTCCATTTGGGGAGTTGGAGTGCCATCCGCATATATTGGCGCTTTTGTGCTGGGTCTGCCCGTATATTATGTCTATCTGATGGTGGCGCTGGAGGAGCTGGTGAAGGCTTTCATCAGCATATGGCGGATCAGGTCGCGCAAATGGATGCACGACCTGGTCAATGTGTAGTTACGGCAGACCTTTGTATCCGCGCGCCTGCCAATCCGCAAAACGTTGCCGCCCGATATGGGATAACAGCAATGTCATCCCGAAATTAATGAGCGTTACGGTGATGAAGAAGAAGACAACTTCCTCGATGGGCAGGATGCCGAAGAAAAGGATACCCGTTGTTTGATCCTTCGCGATGGACCAGGTGGTGTCGGTCAATGCGATGATATCGGTCAGGGAGAGGAATGTGCCGGGCACGAGGATGCCTGCCAGCACCAGCCTGCGGTGATGCCAGAGGATGTCCGCGCCGTAGAGCATTTGCGGGAAGATGGCGGGAAGCGCCCAAAAGAAGATGATGGCGAGATAGGTCCACTCGCGCCCGCCGAGGAAGAGCAGATAGGTGAAGACAAGCCAGGCGGCGGCGAGAATCCCGAACGCGGTCAGGCGGACGTTGACGGATGGCTTGAATGCTTCCGCCGGTTCAGGGATGCGCCGCGCCAGGAACCACCACCACAGCCCTGCAAGTATTGTTTCAAGCACGAAAAAAGTGTATTCTTCGATGGGCACATAGCCGATGACAATGCCTGTCACGAGTTCGGGGTTGTAATACCAAACGCCTGTGGCGACGAGATAGTTGTCCCATGGGGTGGTGTAAGTGACCGCAATGATGATGTGAACTAGGATCGCCGTCCAAACAGCGCGCCCGTTCGCGAATCCGCGCGTGGGTTTGCCCCTGCGGTTGTCCCACCATGTGATGGCGAGAAAAACAAGGATGGGGATGACGAGAAAGCGAAGTAGAAATCCAAAGTAAGTCATTATTTTTTCCTGTAGGTCATGCTTGCAGCATGACTTTTTCTATTCCATAGTTGACATGCCCGCAGCATGCCCGCGGAGTATTTTCATCCTTACCCCCGGTCTGGGCTCCAGTGTGGCGCCCATGTGCGGATGGATGGGATGATTGGTGAATTCGAACGTGAAATGTTTTAGCAGATGCGCCATGGCGATCCGCGCCTCTGCCTGACCGAACGCCGCGCCAATGCACGCGCGCGGACCGCCGCCGAACGGAACGTACGAAAAGGGCGGCGTTTTTCGTCCATGCGCGAAACGCTCGGGACAGAAGGATTCGGCATTCTCCCAGATTTCGGGGTCGCGGTGGGTGAGGTAGATCGAGTAGAACATCCGCTCGCCTGCGGGGACGGTGCCTTCCGCAAATTCCATCTCTTCCGCCACGCGGCGGTTGCCGATATGGATGGGTGGATACAGCCGCAAGCTTTCCTTGATGACCTGATCGAGCAGGGGCGATCTTTCCATGCTTTTCAATTCATCCACCACGCGCCGATGAATATCAGGGTGCTGTCCGAGCAAAGCAAATGTCCATGCCAGCAAGGCTGTGGACGTGTCATGCCCGGCGATGAGCATGGTCAGCATCTGGTCGCGGATGACTTTGTCAGTGAGTCCGGCGTTGATCAAGTGTTGCAATAAGTCTGCTTTTTCCTCTTTCTTCTTTCTTCTTTCTTCAATGATTTCAAACAAATACTCATCCAACTCCTGCAAAGGTTTACGGAAACCAAAACGCGGAATCTTGCGCCAGATGATCCATGCGCCGGGGGAAATGTATTCGATGGCTTTCAGGATTGGAGTCCAGATGCGCGGGATGTCGTCCCAAGCGTCCCTGCTGAACAGCGCGTCCATGATGATGAGCAGGGCGATCTTGCGGCTCTCGACCAGCATGTCCACTATGTTGCCGTCATGCCATTCGGCGGTCACTCTGTCGGTGTGGCGAATCATCATTTGTGTGTAACCAGGCAGGGTCGAGGGGTGAAGCGAAGGCTCCATCAATTTGCGGTAGCGGTCGTGTTCGTCGCCATCCACAATAAGCACGCCGCGATCCAGCAGATCCGTCACGGGATCGGTGTTACGCCACAGCACTTTATCGCGTTCGGTGACCAGCACTTTGCGGTTCGCTTCGGGACCGAAGACCACATACGGGCGGAAGCCGGGGATGGGGATCTGGAAAAAGCGCCCGACGTGCTTCGCCATTACTTTCAGTGGACCAAGCGGCGATCTTTCCTTGAA
This sequence comes from uncultured Anaerolinea sp., assembly GCA_964410375.1. Taxonomy (GTDB): domain Bacteria; phylum Chloroflexota; class Anaerolineae; order Anaerolineales; family Villigracilaceae; genus Villigracilis. Next base: position 18,238 of record CAYPHR010000003.1, read on the forward strand.
CAACGCTCTAAGCGCAGCGCGTCCCGCTTCGGGGGAAATTGGTTTGTCCATTCGTTCTTATTCCAGCGCCTCAAGAAATTGGATCACCGCCTGCATGAACTCGGCAGGAGTTTCTTCATGCGGCACGTGCCCGCTTTGCGGGATGACGACCAGACTGGCATTGGGCAATTCGCCCGCCAGCCGAACCGACTGCTCGGTTGGGACAATGCGGTCGTCGTCGCCGGTGATGACAAGGATGGGCAGTGTCAATTCTTCCAGCCGTTCGGCGAGTCCGCTTTCACGGCTGGAGACGGTCAGATACCATAGCGCCTTGTCCCAATTCTCGACCTGCAAAGGCTTTTGATACCCTTCCATTATATCGGGCGTGATTTTGCTGGGATCATGCCAGGCAAGTTCGACCAGTTCGGGTCCGCGGGTTTGAATCTGCCGTGCGATGAGCGGACCGACGCGATTCATATGCGGCGTCTTCAACAACGGACGCGACCACGACGGAGCGCCTCCACCCGCATAGACGGCTGGGTCAACCAGAATAAGGCTTTCCACACGCTCGGGATATTGCAGCGCAGCCAGCATCGAGATCGTGCCGCCCGCCGAGTTGCCGACCAGAATCGCTTTCTCGACTCCGAGCGCGTCCATCAGCCCGATGACAAGTTGGATTTGCACCTCCTGGCTGTAGGGACTTTCGCCCTCCCATTCCATCGGGCGTTCGGTCAGCCCGAAGGCGGGACGATCGTAGGCAATGACGGTTCCGATCTCCGCCAGCGGTTCGGTCACTTCGCGCCACGAGAACAGACTTGCGCCAAATCCATGCAAGAGGATGAAGACAGGTTCGCCGCTCCCATATTTTTTATAGTGGATATTTAATCCGTTGACCTCGATGTACTGGCTGTCCGCGTCCGCCAATGATTCGGCAGAGACGGTATTTTCCAGCGGCGGTACCGGGATGAGAAACGGTCCGATCAATGGAATTGCAAGAATGATCATGAAGATGATCCCTGCAATTCGCGTCAAGCGTTTTTTCATTTATTGTCCTTCGAGTACATAACATCCCGCTTTGGTGGGGTGGTCTTCGACAAATGTGCCTGATTTCACGTTCCGTATCATCCACAGGATGAGCCAGTCACCGCCCGCGGCAGTGGTATTGAGCAGGCTGAACCAGAGCAGGTTGGAATTCCCTGTAATCAGGGAAAGAATAAAAGGCAGGATTCCCAGAATAAAGCCGGGCATGAAGGCGCCCATGCGATAGGCGTTGACTTCGGTCGGCTCCTTTATGTGCGCGTAGGGTGTGAAGGTCTTCCATTGGAATCCAAACTTCACCGCCGACCACGGTCTGCGCGTGGCGAGTACCCACGTCACACCGTGGATCGCTTCATGTACAACGACGCTCAGCGCGAACACGAGCAGGAATACCAGGAAATTCAACGTCAACATGAGGTCCGCCTGCGGATTGAAGAGCAGGAACAGCCCGAATTGAACGATCACTAGTGGAACGGCGAGAAAGATGACCAGCACATTGGCGCGAGTCATCGAAATGGAAAGGTCGCGTTTGTTCATCTCACTTTTTCCTTTGAAACCGCGTATGCCCGCAACGCCCGCTCCTTGACGATCTCGCGGTTGACAATGGGCTGGGCTGGATACCCGGCAATATGCACTTCATACTCCCACGGCGCGTGGATTTCCTCCGCGCTCAGCCCGCGCAGTTCGGGAACCCACTTGCGGATGTAATCGCCGTTCGGGTCGAACTTCATACTTTGCAGCACGGGGTTGAAAATTCTAAAATACGGTGCGGCGTCCGTGCCTGTGCCAGCCGTCCACTGCCAGCCGCCGTTGTTTGCGGCGATGTCGCCGTCGAGCAGGTTTTCCATGAACCATGCCTCGCCTCGGCGCCAGTCGATCAGCAAGTCCTTGACGAGAAAAGACGCGACGATCATGCGCGCGCGGTTGTGCATCCAGCCTGTTTCTTTAAGTTGACGCATCGCCGCATCCACCACAGGGACGCCTGTCCTGCCATCCTTCCACGCTTCAAACTCTGACGGGTCGTTCCGCCATGGGATGTTCGCCAGTGACTTGTTGAATGCGGTTTTCGTCACATACGGGAAGTGATACAGGATTTGGATGTAGAACTCGCGCCAGATCAGTTCGTTGAGCCAGATCTCCGCGCCGCGCGAGTTGGTGTTTTGAAGGTTTGCAAGTTTTGCAGCATGGACAGCCTGGCGCAAGCCGATCATGCCAAAACGAAGATAAGGCGAGAGCGCGGACGTGCCGTCCAAGTCCATGCGGTTGCGGTTCTCCGCGTATTCATGAATTCTTTTGTAAAGAAATTCTTCGAGTCTGGTCAGCGCTTCTATTTCACCTGCCGGAAAGAGCGGATTGTTTTCAAATTTTGGCAATGACTCGGTTGTGATTCCTTGCGGGGTGTTGATCTTCTCCGGCGCGTGGATTAATTCAATTTTGCCGAGCGCAACCCTCCACGCTTTGGAATATGGCGTATAGACCGTGTACGGTCTGCCGTCCTTTTTCAGAATGGATTTCGGATGATGCACGGTTTGCCCGCTGACGAGTTGCAATGGCAGGAGTTTGGCGACGAGCGTATCCCGCCTGCGGGCATAGGGCGTGAAATCCTCCTCCGCGTAAATGGCATCCGCTTGCACTTCGTCAAATAATTGACGAAGTGCATCCACGGGCTTGCCTTTGCGGATGACAAGATACGAACCGCGTTTCCGCAGTTCGTGATCGAGTGCGCGCAGCCCCGCGTACAGGAAGTCCCTGCGGCGGGATGATTGGGAGGAGAACGCCGGGTCGAGGATAAAGACCGGCAGGACAGAACCAGCCTCAAGCGCGGAATGAAGCGCGAGGTTGTCCGTCAGTCTCAGGTCGCGGCGAATCCACCAGATCGAGGTCATGGTCAAAGTTATGTAGTAATCGCTTCAGGCGCGACGGGAGCCGGAACCTGTTTTACGAACATCTGGTTTAGCAGTGCCAGGATTTGAAATGATGTACTGGCTTCAAAGGTGAAGAAGCCTTCGTACATGCGCGGCTCATGCGGCAGGCGGTTTTCGGGCGTGATCTCTTCTGCGAGCAATGTGGCGTGCACGCCGGGTCCGTAGGCAATGACGAACCAATATTTCTCCAGCGGTGTGCCTGCCGTGGAAACGACATTCAAACGCGGCAGTTGCGGCGCGGGCACATCCTCCACGCCATACAGCCATAATCCTGTCGCGTTGCGCGCCAGTTCCTCGTAACGTTTCTCCTGGTCGGCGAAGCGCGAAAAATATTGGAACGAAACGTGCAGGTCTGCCACGCCTGGGTTTTTCGTGATCATATCTTCAATGACATGGCTGATGGTGGTCATGCCGTCCACGGTGAAGATGTAGCGGAAGTTCAACTCACGCAGCGAGTCGGTGTTCACATCACGCAGTACGGCTTCGGTGCGGGGCGGGAAGAGCGGCATGATTCGATTGAAGAAACTTCCTAAAATATCTCTGTTCATTTGATAATTCCTTTTTTTATATTTGACTCAAAACCCGCGCCTCTGACTTTGCCATGGGGCTGGTCGGTTTTCTCGAAACTCTTCCACGCTCGGTCCGCCCAACTGCGCAAGCCGCCAGGTTCCATACAGATAGGTGAATACAAGCAGGAGGATGATGGCGGGCCAGCCCATCAACGCGTTGACCAGCGCAAGTTGGCTGATTTCGCTGTTTTGAAAGAGCGTCACCTGCCAGAACAGACGCAGGGCGAAGAACAACGCCCATACTACAGTCACTTCTGTGTAGGCGGGGCGGACGCGCTCGTGCCAGTACCAGTCGAGGGGCCAGCGGCGGGCGAGGTAACTTGTCCATGCCACCATCGGCTTGCGAATGATCAGGCTGAACAACGCGAGTGCGACGGTCAGAGCGCCGTTGACGATGGCTGGCAGGAAGTAACCTTCAGAGCGTCCGAGGAAATATGCCAACGCAATTGCCAGCCCGACGCTTCCCAGCCCAGCCAGTGCATATGAGAGTGATTGCTTTCTTCTCAAACGCACGATGGCGATGATGATTGCCAGTCCCAGCGCGCCGATCATTGCGGCTTCGAAGCCTGCCAATCCGTTCAGGAGCAGGAAGAGAACGGGCGGCAGGATGGTATCCAGCAAGCCGACCTTGCCGGTCACCGAGCGGAATTCTTCGAGAAGTTCGCGGGCTTTCTCAGGCATGTTTCCCCAGCCAGAATTTGCGCCAGTCGCCGTTGCTGGCTTGCAAGGCGAGGAACGCATAGAGCGCGCCGGTGAAGAACCCCAGCACCATCATGGCAACCGTCCACAGAATGGCGGCGGGCAGAGACTTTTCACGGTAGAAGATCCAGCACGAGAACAGAATGAAGCCAGTGTACAGGTCCACGAGCGAGACGATGCCCCACGGCATGGACGTCAACTGACTGCCTTCGCTGGCAAAATCCCCGACGATGAACCCGTAGAGGATGGCGGCGGTCATTGCCAGAACGCCGAGCAGGGAGATGATTTTTGCGATTTTCATTACAGCACCAGAATGATCCCGAAGATAATTTCCACCGCAAGGCTGACCCAATTGGATTGGACGGAGGACTTGTCTACGAATATGGAAACGAAACGCGCGGCGGCGATGGCGAGATAAGTGATGCCGAGCATTTGATAGGTCTCGCGCGTAGCGAGGGCGAAGACGGCGATGCCGAGCCCGATGAAGACACCGCCGAGGATGGAACGGATCTCTGTGATGCCGCGTCCGCCCTCCGCGCTCAGTCCGGTGAAGCCGAAAACACTGCGCGGCCAAAGGAGTGAGACGAGTCCAGTTACGATGGTGAGGACAACGGCGATGAGTTGGAGAATTTTCAGGAAGGTCATGGGTATCCTTGTCTGCTTTGGCGTATAGAGAATGCTGCTACGCTGTTACAGCCGTGGGATCAATACGGGCGTGTTCTTTTTATATTCTTCGTAATCCGCCTGTCCGCCCCATTTGGCATCCGCTTTTTTGGCGAGCAGTGGAATACCGCTGATGCGGGTGAGGAGCAGGGTGACAAAAACGGGCGAGATCATGGCGACCCATTGCCAGCCTTGCAAGACGGGCAGAGCGATGATCGCAACGCCGATCCACAGGACGATCTCACCGAAGTAGTTGGGATGGCGTGAGCGCGACCACAGACCCGTGCGGATGAATTTGCCCTTGTTGGCGGGGTCCGCGTTGAAGCGGCTTTTCTGCGCGTCGGCGATCACTTCAAAGGCAAAGCCGAAGATCCAGACGAGAAAACCGACAATGGCGAAGGCATCCAATTCTTTGCGGTAGGTCGTGGTAATGGCGACCAGCGCAGCGGCGGCGGTGAACGTCACCCACAGTCCCTGCATCGTCCACACGTTCAGGAAGCGGAAGAAGGATGGTTTGAGTTCGTCGAAACGGTCATCCTTGCCTGCTTTGTGGATGCGGCTGAACAGGAAGGTCCCGAGGCGGATCGCCCAGATAATGACCAGAGCCGCCAGAAGAATGGAACGCGCGTCCAGATCGACGCTGTATCGGCTGTAACAGACCGAGATGCCGACCACGGTGATGTACGTGAAACCGCCCGTCAGGTCGAAGAACTTTTCGGTCTGGAAGATATAGGACGGAATAAAGACCAGCCACTGGATCAGGAAAGCCAGCCCGACGGCGATGGCAAACACAGGAACGCCGCCGAGCGTCGCGCCGCCCTGCCCCCCTGCCAAAGCGACCAGATAACCGATCAGGACCAAAATTGGAAATATGATGAGCGAAGTACGATCTGTTTTTTTCATGTTTTTTTCTTTCACTAGTTTGATATTGCCTGTGATTTCAGCCAATCCTTGATTGGCTCTCCCTGACCGTTGATCTGCTCATCCACGGCTTGGGAATAGGCGTTCATGAAATATTGAAGTTCCTCAGGCGGGCGCTCATGCGTTTGCAGGAGCAACTTCAGCCATTCCACTTCGTCATCGAGATGTCCCATGTCGCCGAGTTGCAGGGCGGCGGCGATGTTATCGCCGAGAAAATGGATGCCCGTGTTCAATCCTTCAGGGCTGATGGACAGCGGCTGGATGCGCTCCTTGAGCGTGCTTTCGATGCGCGTCCGTTTGGAGATGAAGGAATGCAAGGCAACCCGATACTCCTGCGGTGCGGTTTTGATCTCACGTTCAATTGACTTGCCGCGGATGATCTTCTCCACTTCCTGAATGGACGGTTCGAGCGAATCGCCGAGGTAGAAGCCGGGCACATGCTCCACGATGCCCGGTCGCATGGAAAAGATGCGTCCGCCGAATGCGACCTGCCCATTCTGGCTGGTGATCGCAAGTGCGGCATGCTGCAGGGATGCGGCGCTGACCAGTGTCTGTGCCACGAGCACAACGAGATTGGCTTTCACTTTTTGCGCGGTCTCTGCAAAACGCTCGGCAGGGACGTTCGCGCCGAGGTAGATGACATTCAACCCGCGGCGGCGCAGCAGGAGAGACAACAACAACGGTGTGAACGTATGCCATTCCCCGGGCGGACATCCCACCAAGATCGTCTGCGGGCGGGATGGAATCGGGGAGGCGCTCAAGAGTGCATCGAGGCGGCGCATCGCCAGCCCCGACGCGAAATGTTCCTGCTGGACCGACGCGCGGTTCTCATACCACAAGTCTCCGATCTCCGACATTCCTTTTTGGATGACATCCGTGCAGACTGCTTCGACGGTGAACATCGAAAAGGCTTTGTTCAATGCCTGCTCGGCGTTTGTCTCGCTGAAGTTCATGCAGGCGGTGATCCACTGTGTGCGCAGGGCGTCCAGTGTGGTATCGGGGGATTGGGTGGAAGGCGAGGTCACAGCGCCGATCATGCTCGATGGTGTGTAACCAGCCAGCGGGTCGGTGTCCGAGGCGATGTGCTCGTTCCACAAGTCCACGGCGCGTGAAATGGATAGTCCCTCTGCCTGGCGCGCGATCAGCCACTTGATAGTTTCGATGTCATATTGCGAATATAGCCGGTGACCGCCAGCTGTACGCTGCGGCGTGGGTAATCCGTAGCGGCGTTCCCAGGCGCGCAACGTGTCGGCGGCGAGACCTGTTTCGAGCAAGACGGCTTTGAGATTGAAGGCAGGGGATTTGCTGATCATTGTTCTTCCTTAGGCTGGATTTAAAGTTGGTTTGACAACCTTTTGTACAGCAATTGTACCTGCTTCTTTGAGGATTCGTTCCGTTGTCAGGCGTGCGGAAAGGAGAACGATCGGCAGACCTGTGCCAGGGTGTGTAGAGGCTCCAGCAAAGTACAGGTTCTTGAATTGCTTGTGACGGTTCTGCGGGCGGAGATAACCGACCTGCCAGAAGTTGTGACTCAGCCCGAACGCAGCTCCCTTTTCGAGGTTGAAACGCTCTTTCCACGTTTTGGGCTGGTACACGATCTCGAACTTGATACTCTCTTTGAGATCACTGATTCCCATTTCCTTTTCGAGCCGCGTAAAGACGGTTTCGCGTGCTCGGTTTACCAACGCGTCCCAATCCTGCTCGGTGCGTGCATCGAGATGACCGACGGGAACGAGCACGTACAGCGTGTCTTCTCCCTTCGGCGCGGCGGCGGAGTCGGTGCGCGCGGGCGCATGGACATAGAACGACGGAACTTCGGGCAGGGTGTGGTCTTCGAAGATCTGGTCGAACGATGCTTTGTAATCACCGCCGAGGAACACGTTGTGATGCGCGATCTGTGGATACTGTTTCTTCACGCCCCAGTAGAACATGATGGTGGAGCAGGTGTAGAGTTTCTCGTCGAGTTTCTTTGCTTCTTTTGCGTCAGGCAGAAGTTCCTTATAGATGTAGGGCAGGTCTGCGTTGCCGACGAAAATGTATGCGTTCCACTGTTTGCCATCCATTGTCTCCACGCTTTCCACTTTCATCTTTCCAGCATGGATGCGTTTGACGGGGGCGTTATAGATGAACTTCACGCCGAGTTTTTCAGCAACCTTTACCAGCGCCTGAATGCCCGCGTACATCCCGCCCATCGGATACCACACACCTTCGGCGAGTTCCGTGTATTGGAGCAGGGAGTAGGTGGCAGGCGCATCGTAGGGACTTAATCCCAGATACATGTTTTGGAACGTGAAAGCGGCTTTGAGCCGTTCATCCTTGAAGAAGCGACCTGTGTTGCGATAGTGCTTGTCCAATGCCTTGAGTTGGAAGATGAGCGGCAGGTTCTTCAAACTGAAATATTCGAAGATGTTGTAGAAGTTGCGCCCCACGAACTTCTCCAGCGACATTTTGTAATGCTTGCTTCCCTCGGCGATGTAATTGAGAAAACCCGTGAAGGCGGTCTTGTCCACGGCTTCGAGCTGGGTTTGCATTTTGCCGATGTCCGAAGTCAACTCCAACTGCAAGCCGTCATCGAAATGGACTTTATAGGTCGGGTCGATGCGGCGCAGGTCGAGGTGATCGCTCATGGTTTCGCCGAGCGAGGCAAAGGTCTCCTCCCAAACTTCGGGCATCAGGAACAGGGTCGGTCCGATGTCGAAGCGGTGACCGTCCTTGATGATCTGGTTGGCGCGTCCGCCCGGGGTGGATTCTTTCTCCAATACGGTCACGTCGTATCCATTTTTTGCGAGGCGGGCGGCGGTTGCGATCCCGCCGATCCCCGCGCCGATGACTAATGCAGTTGGTTTCATTTTTCTCCTTATACTGAGCCGTTTTTCGGCTCCAAAATTCTTCATAATTCTATTTTTACACATTGTCTAATATTTGTCAAGGTTTAAAATTCATCTTTGCAAAACCTTGACAAATATGATGTTTTCCATACAATTCAATTAAGAGTGATACGACGTTCCAAGATTATTTTGAGGAGAGAACCATGCAAGCAAATGCCAACTGGGAAAACCAATTACTTGCCCTGGCGGGGCACATCCCACACCCGTCCACCCGTCCCTTTTTCTCTTATTGGGCTGGCGATGCCTCCCTGCGCAATGCCTACAAGCAAGCCGAGCGGATTACCGCCGCACACAGCAAATCGTTCCATTTTGCGTCTGGTCTGCTCCCGGAAGAAAAGCGCTCTGCTGTCCGCGCCTTGTATGCTTTCTGCCGCACTGTGGATGACATTGTGGATGAGGTGGAATCCAAAAAAGACCGCGACTTTGAACTGGATTACTGGCGGAATATCGTCCAAACCGCTTCATCCTCGACCGATGACATGATTGCCCTCGCCTGGGCGGATGCTCTCACCCGGTACCATATTCCCCGTCACTATGCCCTGCAATTGATCGACGGTGTTGCCCGCGACCTTTCCCAATCCCGCTACCAAACCTTTGAAGACCTTGCCACGTATTGCTACGGAGTTGCTTCCACGGTTGGACTGATGAGCATGTACATCGTCGGCTTCAAGAACAACGACGCCGTGCCTTACGCTATAAAACTGGGTGTCGCCCTGCAAATGACTAACATCCTGCGCGATGTGGGGGAGGACTACCGCAACGGACGCCTGTACCTGCCGCGCGAGGAACTTGTCACATATGGCATCCGCGAAGAGGATATCGCCACCGGGCGCGTCACCGACAACTGGCGTCAGTTCATGAAATTCCAGATCGAACGCACCCGTCAGTTATATGAAGAAGCATGGGCGGGCGTGAAGATGCTCGAACGCGAAGGCCAACTCGCCATCGGCGCCGCCTCCGTGTTCTATCAGGGCATTTTGGATGACATCGAAAAGCACGATTATGATGTCTTTTCCCGCCGCGCATCTTTGAGCGCGTTCGGAAAGCTGAGTAAGATCCCCGCCTTGTGGTTGAAGATCAGATCGCTGTAACAACTCCAGGTGACAGCCGCTTTTTTAAGTGGCTGTCACCTGTTTACTAAACGAACAAAAAAACGTTTTCTCCTCCTCAACACCAGAGACATTCGCATGAATGTCTCTGGTGCATTAAAATCGAGGTCACATGCGAAGAATAATTGCCGGTTTTATCCTGATACTTCTCATCTCCTGCGGAGGTCCTGTGACAACACCTGCTCCATCGAACCAAGCCATCCGATACCTTGCCCTTGGCGATTCCTACACCATCGGCGAAAGCGTCCCTGAGAACGAACGCTGGTCCAATCAACTTGCCGAATTATTGCGGGCATCCCCCCAACTTGACGGGCGCGATGTCGAAGTGACCATCATCGCCCGCACGGGGTGGACGACCGCCGAACTCTGGCAGGGGATCGAAATGCGCGCGATTCAACCGCCATATGATATGGTGTCACTGCTGATCGGCGTCAACAACCAGTATCGCGGATATGACATCAATGAGTACCGTGAGCAGTTCCGCTTCTTACTGGAGAAAGCCATCGAATACGCAGGGGACAAACCGGCGAACGTGTTTGTTCTGTCCATCCCAGACTGGGGCGTCACACCGTTCGCCGCAGGCAGGGATGCGGCGAAGATCGCACAAGAGATCGACTCGTTCAATGCGGTCAACCGGGAAGAAGCAGAAAAACTCGGCGTTGCCTATGTGGATGTAACGCCTGTCTCGCGTGAAGCGGCGAACGACCCGTCCCTGATCGCGGGCGACGGTCTGCATCCCTCCGGCAGGATGTATGCAGAATGGGCGAAATTGACTTTGCCGATTGCATTGGGAATACTGGAGTAAAATCAGTTTGAAATTCTTTTTTGGAGAAAAACATGCCCAAGATCAAAGCTATTAATCACGTTGCTGTCGTCGTGGACGACATGGAAAGATCCCTCTTATTCTGGCGCGATGCGCTTGGAATTGAATTGCACGAACTGCGCGACGTCCCTGCCGAGAAGTCGCAGGTGGCGTTCCTGCCGCTAGCCGGCGCGGAAGTGGAACTTGTCATGCCGACCACGGACGACTCCGGCATTGCCAAATATCTTGCCAAACGCGGATCCGGCATGCATCACATCTGCCTCGAAGTGGATGATATTGATGGGATGATGTCCCAACTCAAAGGAAAAAATATCCGTTTGATCAACGAAGAACCGCGCACCGCGGCGGATGGAAAAAAATATGCCTTTATCCACCCTGAGTCCACGGGCGGCGTGCTCGTCGAACTCTATCAGATCTGAGCATGACGGATAATATCGAAGCGATCCTGGAAAATGAATGTGGTCTTGTCAAAGACCGTCCCATCATTGTCGGTGTCTCCGGCGGACCCGACAGTCTCTGCCTGATGGAGGTTTTACGGCAGGCGGGCTACCCGCTCATCGTAGCCTACTTCGATCATCAACTCCGTGTGGATTCATATCTGGATGCGCGCATGGTCGAAAAAACCGCCGCGCGCCTGATGCTCGCTTGTGTCATTGATGGTGCAGATGTGCGCGCGCATGCCGAGGAACACAAGTTGTCCATCGAGGAAGCGGCGCGAAACTTGCGGTATCGATTCTTCTTTCAACTGGCGCATCGGTTTGATGCGCAGGCGGTGGCGGTCGGTCACACTGCGGATGATCAGGTGGAGACGGTGTTGATGCACTTTTTGCGCGGCAGCAGTATCGCCGGCTTGAAGGGTATGTCTTATCGTTCCATCATCCAAACTTTCGATCCCAACATTCCCGTTGTGCGTCCTTTGCTCGATCTGTGGCGGGATGAAACGGTTGTGTACTGCGCGGTACACGGGCTTCGTCCGCATTATGATTCAAGCAATGATTCGCTCAACTTTCAACGCAACCGCATCCGCCATCTCTTGATCCCAAATCTTGAAACCTACAATCCCAAGTTCCGCGAGGCGATCCTGCGCATGTCGCAGTCGTTGAAGAGTGATTTCACCTTTGTGATGGAAACGTTGGAAAAGGGGTGGGAGGAGACGGTTTTATCCGTGGAGGAGGGGGTCATCACGTTTGACGCTGTCCTGCTCTCGAGCCATTCGCTCGGACTCCAACGCAATCTGGTCAAACATGCCATGCAGACTCTCCACCCGGGCGTGGACATCACCTTCTCGATCCTGGAGCGTGCCACCCAGTTGATTGCTTCCAGCGCTCCATCCGCCTCTGCGGATCTGAAGGGCGGTTTGCGTATGTTCAGGGAGGCGAAACATATCTATATCTGCACCCACGGCGCGGAACTGCCGTTCGATCTTTGGCCCCAAATACCAGCCGACATGGACAGGCTCGACGTCACCCTGCCCGGTCAGGTCGCATTGGCTGGCGGATGGAAGATGACGTGCGAGCGTTGGCGTCTCCCGGCTTTGGCGTGGGAACAGGCTGAACGGAACGAGGACCGGTTTCAGGTCTGGTTGGATGCGGATGAATTATCCGGTCTGCTGGAATTGCGGACGAGATTTCCCGGCGATCATTTCTCCCCACTCGGCATGGACGGTCATTCGCAGAAGCTTTCCGATTTTTTTGTGAACGCGAAAATGCCCCAGCGTGCGCGTGACCGCTGGCCCCTGTTGTGTGCGGGGGAGGAGATCGTTTGGATCCCGGGGCATCGCCCGGCACACCGCCACCGCCTGAAGGATACGACAAAAAATATCGTTTACTTTTCGATGGTGCGTCCACAGGAAAAGATCACTGAAGAAGAAAATCCCCGCCAGTAGCGGGGATTTTGTGTGTTTATTTTGTTTCGCCGTTCAGTTGCCTTAGTTTGATGAACAACTCACGCCATTGGATCTTTGACACGCCGAGTTTTTGGCGGATCTTGTCGGTTTCAATGCCCGCCTGATAATCGCGCAGGGCGCAAGTCCAGCGGCACATATCGAAGGAGAGATGCTTGGTCAAGCCGGCTTCTTCGCCGATGTCTTCAAGCAGATATTCCAGCCGGCGCGGCGACCATGGGAAGACCTGGTCGGTGGGTTGGTATTGCGAAAGGTATTCTTCGTAGGCGGCAACCCAGTCCTGCTCAAGTTCTATTTTGCGTTCCTTGTAGCGGTTGGCAGGGCTGGCGTAGCGGACGAAGAGATATGGTCCGTTCTTGGCATCGAGGTCGATGTGGTTGAGGTGGATGCCGAGACATTCGCTTTTTTTGATGGCGGTGCTGAGCAGGAGGGCGGCTAATGTGTATGGGCGCGCATCGGGTTTCTTTTCGCGGCGATGGCGGTCGGCGGCGAGCAGGACGGCTTGATATTCATCCTCTGTAAGCACCTGTGGCAGCGGACTGATGGCGGAGCGCTGCACGACCTTTTCGGCGGGATCGATCGCCAGCACACCGTATTGATGCAGCCAGCGGAAGAACGACTTGACCGAGGTAATGCGGCGTGACAGGGTTTTGGGGCTGCAGGGGATGCCGCGGCCTTTTTCCATCCATTCGAAGAAGCGGTTGAGATCGTCTGTTGTGACTGCGCCGATGCCCTTGTCTGGCGGTATGAATTGGTTCAGCAGGCGCACATCGGAAAGGAAGGCTTTAATGGTGTTGGGTGAGCGTCCCTGATCTGCCATGTACATTTCCCAGCCGTTGATGGCGGCGGGGAGCATGGTCTTTGTGTTGAGGTGTGCAGATGTATTTGCCATAGTTTATCCTTACGCGATGGCGTATAGTCTTTTCGTATAGTTTAATGAAAATGGCAGGGGTTGTCAACCGGTTAATGGGTTAGATCTTCCGGTTGGAAGCACGCTTTATAGTCCGCGCCGAGGATGACGCGGTACTGGGCGGTGCTGTTCGAATCCGGCAGGGAGATCACATTCGCGGAATACAAGCCTAGGACGTTGATGATCGCCTGTCTTTGAGAAGCATCTTGCCCAAGTGTAAAGTCCACGATGACGGAATTCGCGTAGTCACGTGTGTCGGCAATCCCGGTGACCGTCTGATAGCCGGCGTAATTTAGGCGGGAGGCGGCGAGAGTTTCGAGTGTATCGAACCGTGCGCCGTTTTGCACTTCCACGATGATGTTTTCGCGTACCGCCGCATACGTGGACAAAGTAGTGGCTTCGATCAACATTTGCTGTAACTGCGCCTCCTGCGGCAGAAGTACGGATGCGCCGCCGGGCGTCGTCCATCCCTGCACGTAGGGTGGGCGGATGTAGTAACTTCGGATGTTGGCATTCGTGAAGTTCAGCGCGTAGGGAGCCATGCGGATCATGTCACCCAAGCCCAAATCTGTCAGCACAGTGCTGGATAGATCGTCGTAGAGTTGGGGTATCTTGCTGAACGTATCCGTCTTCAGAGCCTTCTGGAACAGCATTCGGATGACTTCCTGCTGACGTCGTCCACGGTCAAAATCGTTGGATTTGGAACGGGATCTTGCATACCATAGGGCAAGGTCGCCATCCATGAACACTTCGCCGGGACCGACGGTGTACAGCCACCAGTTGTTTTCGTTGTTGGGGTCCAGGGACGGGTTTTTCAAGCGCCAGTCGGTGTAGGAACAGGAAACGGGGACTTCGATCCCTCCGAGGATATCCACGATGCGGCGAAAGCCGTCAAATTCGACCATGGCAGTATGGTCAATGCGGATGCCGAGGTTGTGCGCGATGGTATCTTTCAATAGTCCTGCGCCGCCGCCGGGGTAGCCGCCCGATTCTCCGCTTTGATAGGCGGTGTTGATGCGCTGCATTCCCACGGTTGGGATGTAGATCCACAAATCGCGCGGAATGGAGATCAACGAGACCTGTCCCTCCCTGTGCCAGACGATGGCGATCAACAGTGTGTCTGTGCGGTGGGATGTGCCTGTCGGTCGTCTATCCGAGCCGATGAGCAGGAAGTTGATGGTTTCGGTGTCGGTCAGCGGAGGCAGGGCGGTTGGGTTGACCGCATCATCGGGCGGGGGGGCGGCTTGAGTGGGGAAAAGTTGGTCGAAGGCAGTGGTCGCTGTCGGTTCGGTATGAGGCGTTGCGGTCGGGGATGGAGTCTCGCTGGGGTAAACCAACTGCGGAGCGGCGTTCACGTCAAAAGCGTATAGAGGCGGCTGGGTCGGCGTAAATAGGGATGGTTGAAAAGGCGTTGGTGTGGGGGTTGAATCTGGCGCGGATGTAATGAGCACGAACGGCAAAACCACCTGTTCGGGGGCGGGAGTTGCATTGCAGGCGGAGATAAGAATCGCAAGAAAGGCGATCAGCGTGGAGCGGACATATGTTCGCATTAGAGATTAAGGAAATGCCGTCGGACTTGGGGTGCCCGTCGGTGCCGGTGTGGATGTGGGAATCGCAGTTGGCGAAGGCGGTATGGATGTGTCGCTTGGAATGACAGTGGCTGTAAACGGCAGGGCGGTTTGCGTCAACGGTTCTGTGGGAATCGGCGTGACCGTTGAGCCGGGCAGTGGCGTCGGCACAGGCGTGCGCGTGGCGACGCTTGGAACCCATAGAATTTCATTGATGTAAATAATATCGCTTGAGCGGCAGTTCACTAATTTTAACAAGCTGGCGGTTGTATAGTGATTGACCGCGATCGAGTAGATCGTATCGCCGGGTCTGACCACATACGATCTGACCCATCCCACCGCGCCCGGACTGCAAACGATGGGCGTACTGGTGAGCGCTGGCGGTACATAAAACACCGTGCCGGGCAACAGGTTGTCGCTCAAGAGACAATTGGCGCTTCGCAATACTTCCTTGCCGATGCGGTAACGCGCGGCAAAACTGTCCAACGTGTCACCGGCACGGACAGTGATCGACCTCCATCCGCCCGGAGGCTGGCACGACCCCGCCGGGATCATCGTCATTGTTGGCGTTGGGATGTCGAACACCGCTTCCGACGTGAATGTCGGCGGGAAGGTGGAGGTGGCGGTGACAGGAATGGGCGATGGAAATAAATTCGCAGTGGGAGCCAGTGTCGCTTCCGGTACGAATTCAACCAGCGAAATGGATAACGCCCCCAGCATCAAGCCGACTGAAACAACCGCCACTATTAGCGCGTTGCCAAAATCGCGCATTCCACGCATCAGCTGCTTCCTTTTTTCGCCTGTTTTTCAGTCGCCGCTTCCCCGGCAATCGGCAGCAACACGCTAAAGGTTGCGCCAACACCCGGCTCGCTCTCCACCCAAATCCGTCCGTGCTGTGCCTCTGTCAGCGTCTTGGCAATGGATAAGCCCACGCCTGTGTCACCGACTCCCTGAATGAGGACATTGTCTGCGCGGTACAAGCGGCTAAAGACACGGGACAGATCTTGCGGAGCGATTCCGCCGCCGCTGTCCGAAACCTGGATCAGGATGTAATCCAACCCATCCTCGCTTCTTGTCTGGACCTTGAGCCTGATTGTCCCTTCGAACGGAGACGCCGCCCCGGCATTTTGCAGCAAATGGATCAGGATCTGCTGCATTGCTTCGCGGTCGGCTTGAATGGGCGCAAGCGTCTTGGGAAGTTCCAGATGAATGGAGATATTCTTCTCGCGCACCTGCGTACTGGTGTATGAAACCGCATTGTCAATGATCGAGTTCAGATCCACAGACTCGGGTTTGAGTTCGTTCAACTCCGCTTCAAGCGTTGTGATCTGGATCATATCATCCGTCAAACTGCGGATACGCTCCGTGGATGCTTTGATGCGCTCCACGAACTTCCGTTGCAATGCGCCGAGTATTCCCACTGATTCGCCCAGCAGCAAATCTGTGTACCCGACGATGGAAGAAAGCGGTTGGCGTAATTCCTGCGAAATGGATGCAATCACCTCCGCCTGTTCCGAACTGCGCGTGGCGATCTGCCCCTTCTCCAGTTCCACCACCCGCGAGTTGGATTCCGCGAGCTGGTTTTGCAGGCGCGCAAGTTCCTTCAAAGACGCCTTCAACTCATCTTCCAACTGACCGGAGGATGCGGGCAGGTTCTTCCCGGTGCGGATCTCGGCGTTCTCTATCTGCAATTGCTCGATGATGCGCTGGGATTCTTCCTGAGCTGCCATCAGCGATGCGACGTCCATCGAATTGCTTTTCTCCAGGTCAGTCCGCGCCGCTTCCAGCTGCTGTGTCAGCTCTTGAATGCGCCGTTCCATGTCGGTTACATGGGCACGCGCCTGATCGCTTTGGGCTTCGAGATCATTGATCTTTTGATTGCGCTTGATGATCGGTACAAGCGATGCTGCAATATTCGAAAGGAACGCCTGATCTTCAGCAGTCCAAGTGCGGTCGGAGTAGGGTGAGAGAAGAAGTAAACCGCCCAGCGATTCTTTGTCCGGCGTAAGGATGGGCACGCTTAACAGGTGTCCGGGGTTGCCCAAGCCAAGTATCTCGCCCAAGCCTTTGATGTCTGCCGAGGTACTGCTCGCTGGCATGCGCAGCGGACGTCCGCGCTGGAGAGAAGTTGCGAGCATGGGGATCGTGCTCTTGTTAAGTGAGCCGCCCTCCAAATTATCTTCGCGGATCAGATCATAGCCGCCGGCGATGACCATTTGATTATTGTTGTCTGTCAAATAGATCATGAAACATAGGTCGGCGAGCATGGTCTGCGCGATGGCGCGGGTGACCGACTGGCTGATCTTGGTTGGTTTCGTTTCTGCCGCCAGCGCCAGCATGGCGTGGAAGGTCTTGGGGTCTGTGCTGTATCGGCGGCGCTCTGGAAACCCCGTATCCTGTTTCAAAGATGCGGGGCGCGGAGGAGCCATGCTGACAGTGGTCGTCGGTATGCCGAACCTCTGAGGCAATGTCAATAAGATGGGGTATGCCGCCATGTAGGCAAGCCGCACGATTCCCGAGTAATTCCCCTCGGTGCGGAAGAGCAAATGCGCGCTGTGACCGAGAAAACCAAGCGCAAGCAGGGCAATGCCGTACCACATGCCATCAGGGCGGCGAATGAACAGGATGGTGATGCCAGCCAGGGTTAAGACAAGCGATGCGACCTGCCAGAACCAGTCATCTGCGGTTTGGTTGTAACTCGTGAAGGGGATCTGCTGCTGCCATGTGACAAGGCTTAATCCCAGCGCAATGAGAATGAACAGGCTGGCGATGGTGGCAATGGCATCTGCCGCGCGATTCGGCTCCGGAAAGGCATACAGCCAGGTGATCCAGATGATGCCGAACATGAGGAAGGCGCGGTCCAGCGGAGGCAGGACGGTTTTCGGATCGATGATCTGCTGCCAGCCCAGTCCGCTGAAAATGAACATGACGATCTGTGCGGTGAGCAGAATACCCAGCCCAGTAAGTGCGCGCCGCGCTTGCGGAAATTCGCTTATCCGCCAGTGATTAAATGCCGATTGCAGCGCGCTGGCGACGGTAAAAGCCAGCACAACATAATAGATCAAATCCCCCGGCGGCACGGTCAATTGTGTCAGGATTAAATTGGTGAATGCGCTCATTCAGCGATGATTATAATGCCAGTTTATAAAAAAAGTTGTGTGTAACGTATAATTATCGTTGCGATGTTCAACGAGAAATGGCTTCGTCCTCTTGTCCTTATGGCTCTGACAGCCGCCATTATTTTACCCACGCCGATCAACGGATATTCCGCTTTGCGCCGCGCCGAGGCGGATCAGCGGGCAGGTCACCATACAAGCGCATCGCAAAACTTTCAAGACGCCGCGCGCCTGCTTTTCTGGCGCACAGATTTGTGGGAAAGGGCGGGGCTCGCCGCGTTTTCTGCGGATGATTTTCCCGGCGCGGTCAAGCTCTTGAACCGCGCTCCCGGACTTTCGGAGGAAGGTTGGAGCGTGCTGGGATATTCTCATTTCCGCATGGGTGATCTTCCGGCAGCGCTCCTCGCTTTTCAACGCGGATTACAGGTTCATGATTCGCCCTACATGTATTCAGGGCTTGCGTATATCCATCGTCAGCAAAAAGACTGGAATGCCGAACGTTTGGCGCTTGAAAACCAGATCCGCTTGGGAACGGATGATGCCTTTGCTTATTATCGTCTTGGACTCCTTCTTTGTATATTCGATCCGCAACAGGCATACGACAAATTGACAATCGCCTCCTCTCTTAATCCCGAACTTGATCCCGCTGTGCAGACAATGCGCTCCGCTTTGAATCTGTCCTACACGCAGGCGGATAAATCCACGCAGATGATCGCGCTGGGGCGTGCGCTCGGCCTCGTGCAGGAGTGGGAGCTGGCGCTTGCGGCGTTTGGGCAGGCGATTGAGTCGGATGCGGAAAATGCCGAGGCGTGGGTATGGCTTGGAGAGGCGAAACAGCAACTCGGTCAGGATGGACGCGTTGAACTCGACCGCGCGCTTTCGCTTGACCGTACATCCGTCGTCGTGCGCGGACTCCGTGCCTTGTATTGGGAGCGTCAGGGACGATATGCGCAGATGCTTGCCGAGTACCTGCTTGCCGCGGAGTATGAGCCGAACAATCCTGCCTGGCGGGCGGGGGTTGGTGATGCGTATGCAAAGCGTGGTGACCTGAACGCTGCATTGACCGCCTTTCAACGGGCGGCGGAGCTTGCTCCCACCGACGCGACCTACCGGCGCTTGCTGGCGGTATTTTGTGCGGAGAATAATATATATGTGGAGGAGATTGGTCTGCCTGCTGCGCTGGAAGCCGTGCGGCTTGCACCGGAAAGCGCGGAAATGCTGGATGCGCTCGGAATGGCGTACTTTTCCAGCGGGCGGTTTGCAAATGCGGAGCAATCTTTTTTGAAGGCGCTTGAGATCGACCCTGTTTATTACCCCGCGCATATTCATCTTGCCATGAATTATCTTGCACAAGGGAACCGGGTTGCGGCGGTCGATTCATTGATGTTCGTCCGTGATGCACACACATCCGGCGAGTATGGGGCGTTGGCGGTTCAGTTGTTGGCACAGTATTTCCCATGATGTGCGTGATAAAATCACACTCATGAATCGGATAAAGATCTCCTTATTGTTTTTGCTCGTTTCATCCCTGTTCGCATGTGCCTATCTTCCGGATGCGAACCCGAACCCGGAGCCGGCAACGCCGTTGCCATCGGGCAGTGTGCTGTTTCAGGATGATTTCGCGAACCGCGGCTCGGGCTGGAATCGGATGCAGGTCGGCGAAGGCATCATGGATTATGACGCGGGCGGATATCGCATTCTCGTCAACGCCAGCCAGACCAATTTTTGGGCGACCCCCGGCAGGGATTTTTCGGATGTCCGCATCGAGGTGGATACGGGCAAACTGGCGGGTCCCGACGAGAACCGCATCGGTTTGATCTGCCGCTTCAACGGTAACGATTATTATTTCTTTATGATCACCAGTGACGGCTTCTACGGCACAGGCATCTACTTTGACGGGCAGGCGATCCTGCTCGGTCAGAGCGAATTGCAGGCATCGGAAAATATTCACACAGGGCTTGCGGTCAATCACCTGCGCGCAGATTGTGTGGGCGACAGCATGACTTTTTATGTGAACGGTTTTCAGACCGCCAAGTTCCAGAACGATGCGCTGGCTTCGGGCGATGTCGGCATGCTGGCTGGCACGTTCGATACCCCCGGCGTGGACATCATCTTCGATAATTTTGTTGTAATGCAGCCATAGCCAACTGCGGTCCGCTGTCCTTCGTCCAACTCATGAAAATCTTTCTCGACACCATCGGCTGCCGCCTCAACCAGGCGGAGATCGAACACATGGCGCGCCAGTTCCGCGCTGCGGGACATGAGATCGTCGCCTCCGCCGACCACGCCGAAATGGCAGTGGTCAATACTTGTGCGGTTACCACGCAGGCGGCATCCGATTCGCGCGGCAGGATCCGCACCATTGCCCGTGCAGGCGTGGAAGAGATCGTCGCCACAGGCTGCTGGACGAGTCTGCAACCCAAAGAAGCCGCCGCGTTGCCCAATGTCAAATACGTTGTCACCAACGACAAAAAAGAACTGCTTGTTCCCCAGGCATTAAATCTTCCACCTGAAACTTTCGACCTCGAGCCGATCGACCGCACGCCCATCCCCGGTCTGCACCGCCGCACGCGCGCCTTCATCAAAGTGCAGGATGGCTGTGACAACAAATGCACTTTTTGCATCACCACCGTCGCGCGCGGCGAGGGGCGCAGCCGTCCGCTGGCGGATGTCATTGCGGATATCAACGCCGCGCTCGCGGGCGATTCCAAGGAGATCGTACTCACGGGCGTGCATCTTGGTTCGTGGGGACAGGAGATGAATTTTCATCTCCGTGATCTGGTCAAAGCCATTTTGCGCGAAACGGATGTGAGCCGCTTGCGATTGTCTTCTCTCGAACCATGGGATTTGGATGCAGATTTTTTCTCGCTTTGGGAAGA
This sequence comes from uncultured Anaerolinea sp., assembly GCA_964410375.1. Classification (GTDB taxonomy): domain Bacteria; phylum Chloroflexota; class Anaerolineae; order Anaerolineales; family Villigracilaceae; genus Villigracilis. Next base: position 39,228 of record CAYPHR010000003.1, read on the forward strand.
CAATCGCCTCATGCCTCACCTGCACCTGCCCCTGCAATCCGGCAGTGACTCTACCCTGCGGCGGATGGCACGCAAGACTACGCCTGCATCCTTCCGCGAGTTGGTGGATGCCGCCCGTCATGTGATGCCCGATGTCGCCATCACCACCGATATTATCGCGGGCTTCCCCGGCGAGACGGAAGAAGAATTTGCAGAGACGCTGGACTTCGTGAAGGAGATGAAATT
>CAYPHR010000004.1:0-33123 GCA_964410375.1 uncultured Anaerolinea sp.
CGCCCGCGCTGAAGACGCCCGTCAGTACGCGCTTCAACACGACCTCAAACCTGCTTCTGCTTCGTCGAGTCGCATCTCCCTCTGGATCGTGGATGCGCAAAACACGTTCTGCATCCCTGGTTTTGAACTGTTTGTCGGCGGGCGCAGTGGACAGGGCGCCGTCGAGGACAACGTCCGCTTGTGTGAGTTTATCTACCGCAACGTGGACAAACTTACGCACATCACCGCCACCATGGACACGCACACTGCGCATCAAATTTTTCATCCCATCTTCTTCGTAAATGCGGACGGAAATCACCCCGCCCCATATACAGACATACACGCGGATGAATTGCGCGCAGGCAGGTGGATTTTCAATTCAGCAATGGCTCCGCATTTCGGCATCGCGCCCGAATACGGTCAGCAAATGATGATCCACTATGCCGGGGAACTGCAAAAGAAGGGCAAATACGCGCTGACCATCTGGCCCTATCACGCCATGCTGGGCGGAATCGGTCACGCGCTAGTCTCCGCGCTTGAGGAAGCCATCTTCTTCCATTCCATTGTGCGGACTGCCCCGCCCGAATATGAGATCAAGGGCAACAAGCCGTTCACCGAAAATTATTCGGTCATCGGTCCCGAAGTGCTGACCGGTCCAATGGGTGAGATGCTCGGCGAACACAATCCGAAATTCATCCAGCACCTGCACGAAGTGGATCGGTTGTACATTGCCGGGCAGGCGAAGAGTCACTGCGTGGCGTGGACGATTGCCGACCTGCTGGAAGACATCCACGCCGTGGAGCCTGAACTGGCGAAAAAAGTTTATTTATTGGATGATTGTTCGTCGGCGGTGGTGGTGCCCGGGGTGGTGGACCATACCGAGGCGGCGAATGAGGCGTACGCCCGTTTTGCAGAGGCGGGCATGCGTATCGTCAAATCCACAGACCCGGTTGAGTAGCCATGTCCATCTTTGACGGAAAACGATTAACCAATGAAACCTTCAAACTCGATATCGAGCGCATGCGGCGCGGCTGGTATTCGGACAAGTATTTCGAGAACATCAACCGCATGTTGGTTGCGCTTGCGAACGAAGGCTATGCTTATTCGGGCAGACATCATAATTTGCCCGCCGGTGTTTCGCCGGAGAATATCGCGGTCGGCGATATCGAGGTGGAGATGCAGTGGTTTACGCGCCGCATGGGCAAAACCACCATCGTCGGCGTGGACAAGTCACTGGCGATGCTGCGTCATTGCACGGGATATTTCGACGGCGATGCTTTTGTGGATACATCCGATAAGCTTGAGGTGTGGGCTGTCCATGACGGCACGACGGTGAAGTACGACGGCGACCCGCTGAAGATCCAACCGGTCATCAAGGTGCGCGGACGTTACCGCGATTTTGCATTGCTCGAAACGCCCACGCTCGGCATTCTGACCCGTTCCAGCCGTGTGGCAACGAACGTTTATGAAACGTTGGTGGCTTCGCGCGGGAAGCCTGTGCTGTTTTTCCCGGCGCGCTTCGATGTGCATGAAGTGCAGGCGGCGGATGGCTATGCCTACAATATTGCGTTACAGCGGTTTAACAAAGACCACGCGCAGGAACTGGGAGCCTTTGTCTCGACCGATGCGCAGGGGGATTGGTGGGGCGGCGCAGGCGGCGGGACGGTTGCCCATGCTGCGATCGCATCTTTCCTTGGCGATACCGCCGAGGCGATGATGGAGTTCTCGCGCATTTTGCCCGCGCGCATTCCGCGCATTGCGCTGGTGGATTTCAACAACGATTCCATCGAAGATACGTTGCGCGTGCTTGATGCGATGTTCGCGAAATACCGCGAGTTGACGGATGCGGGGCAAAAGGATGAGGCGGAGAAATACAATCTGTACGGCGTGCGCCTCGATACAAGTGGAAGTCTGCGCGATGTATCCGTGCCGCCGCTGGGTGACCCGGTGCTCGATCTGGGAGTCAACCCGCGGCTGGTGTTCAACGTCCGTTCGGCGTTGGATTCTGCCTGGGAACGTTGGAGCCTGCCGGCGTCATGGAAAGAGGCGGCGCAGGAATATTGTCGCAGTGTGAAGATCGTCGTGTCGGGCGGTTTTAATCCGGAGAAGATCCGCAGGTTCGAGAAGTTGAGCGTCCCCGCCGATATTTATGCGGTCGGTTCGTATTTGTTCAATAACGGGAATTCGACCACGACGGATTTCACAGCGGACGTGGTGCGCGTGAAGGTGCACGGCGAGTGGATCGATATGGCAAAAGTTGGGCGCAGGGTGGGTGAGAACGCCAATTTGGAACGAGTGTGGTAGAAAAAACGGTCACCTTCAGGTGACCGTTTTATTATCCGAACCGTCCCATTACGTAATCTTCGGTTTTCTTTTCTTTTGGTGTGGTGAACATCTTTGCGCCTTCATCGTATTCGATCAGTTCGCCTTGTAAAAAGAAGGCGGCATAGTCGGCGGTGCGGGCGGCTTGCTGCACGGAGTGGGGCACAAGAATGATGGTGTAATCCTTTTTCAATTCCTGCAGCGCCATTTCGACCTTGCCGGTCGAGATCGGGTCCAGCCCGGAAGTGGGTTCATCGAGCAGGACGATCTCCGGTTGCAGTGCCAGCACACGGGCGAGACAGACGCGCTGTTGTTGTCCGCCGGAGAGCGCCACAGCGGGGTCGTCCAGCCTGTCCTTTACTTCATCCCAAATTGCGGAGAGTTTCAGGCTTCGTTCCACAGCCTCATCCAGCTTCGACTTGCGCTTTTCGCCTGCGAGTTCCAAGCCGTAGGTCACGTTTTCGCGGATGCTCATCGGCAGGGGAACGGGGCGCGCGAAGACCATGCCAACCTTGCGCCGCAGGGTGATCACGTCCGTTTTGGGGTCGAGGATGTTGACACCGTCGATCAAGATGCGCCCCGAACTGGTCTTGATGTCGGTCAGATCGTTCAGGCGGTTGAGACATCGCAACAAAGTGGATTTTCCGCCTCCTGCCGGACCGAAGAGCACGGTCACTGCATTCTGACGGATTCCCATGCTGATGCCTCGCAGGGACTCCGCGCCATCGGAGTATTGTAAGGATAGATTTTCGATGATGATCTTGTCTACCATTGCCGCCTCGCTCTCGCGCGCGAACGGATGACCGTTGCGATCACGTTCATGGTCAAGACAAAGACGAGCAGTACCAGCGCCGTCCCGTATTGGATCTGGATCGGCATCTCAGGCACCTGCGTGGAAATGACGAAGAGATGATACGGCAGCGCCATGGTCGCATCGAAGGGCGAACCAGGCAGGCGGGGGAGGAAGAATGCCGCGCCTGTGAACAGGATCGGCGCAGTCTCACCGGCGGCGCGTTCCAAGCCGAGGATGACGCCCGTGAGAATGCCGGGCAGCGCTTCCTTCAATACGATGCGGCGGATGGTCTGCCAGCGGGTTGCGCCGAGGGAAATGCTGACCGTGCGGAAGGATTGCGGCACGGAACGCAGTGCCTCCTCCGAGGTGCTGATGATGACGGGCAGGGTCATGATTGAGAGCGTCAACGAGGCGGCGAGGATGGATGTGCCGAATTGCAGGAACAGCACGAACAATCCCAGCCCGAACAAACCGTACACCACGGAGGGAATGCCCGCCAGATTGATGATCGCTAAACGGATCAGCCGGGTCGCGCGATTATCCTTGGCGTATTCCGAAAGGTAGATGGCGGCGGCGATCCCCAACGGAACGGAAAAGACCGCTGTGCCGATGGTCAGGTAGAGGGTGCCGATGATGGCGGGCAGGATGCCGCCTTCGCGCATCCCTTCGCGCGGGAAGCCGGTCAGGAATTCCAGCGAAATGGCGGAACCGCCCTGATAGACAATGAAGATGATCACACCGACAATAGGGATGACGGTCATCACCGCGACCAGTGTGATTGCGGTGAACCCGAGCCGTTGAACGAGATGACGATTACGGGCGAGAAGTTTCATCATGACAGAATTCTCTCCGCCCGTTTCTTCGCGCGGAAGACAACGGATGAGGCGATCACGTTCACGATCAATGAGATGAGAAACAGCACAATGCCGATGAAGAACAGCACATGGTAATGCGTACTTCCGTTCGCAACTTCACCCATTTCAGCCGCGATGGTGGCGGTCATTGTGCGGACGGGGGAGAAGAGACTGCCGAGTTTGGTGGCAAGCACTGGCGCGTTGCCCGTCACCATCATCACGGTCATGGTTTCGCCGATGGCGCGACCCACGCCAAGCATGACGGCGGTCAGTACGCCGGATTTGGCGGCAGGAAGCGTCACCCGCCAGATGGTCTGCCATTTGGTCGCGCCGAGTGCCCAAGCCCCTTCACGGTACGCACGCGGGACGGCATCAAGCGCGTCCTCCGCCACGGAGACGACCGTCGGCACGGCGATCCCGCCGAGGAGCAGGGATCCGGTAAAGGCGGTCAGACCAGTTGGCAGGTCCAGAAGGACGCGCAGGTAAGGTGAGACGACGAGGATTCCGAGAAATCCCAGCACTACGGACGGGAGTCCGCCGAGCAGTTCCACCAGCGGTTTGAGAATCTCCCGCATCCAGCGCGGAGCGATCTCGGAAATGTATATGGCGGTGCCGATCCCAAACGGAACGGCGATCAGCGCCGCGCCGAATGTGACGATCAACGAGCCAGTGATAAGCGGCAGGATGCCGAAATAATCTTCGATGGGATACCAGCGCACATTGAGCAATGACCCGGCTTCCACTTCGCCGAGCGTCGGAAGCCCTTCACGCAGAAGGAAAAAGAAAATGAGCAGTACAAAGACAATGGCGGAATATCCGCTTGCTTTGATGGCTCTGGTGATGATGAATTCGCGCCAGTTTAACGATTTTTCCATAATTTTATAAAACCTGTCAGGTTTGAAGATTTATTCCACAGGCACAAAGCCCAATTCTGCCACGATCTCCTGCGCCTCGGCGGAAAGGATCCAATCGAGATAGTCCTTGACAATCCCAGTCGGGATGCCGTTAGTGTACATGTACAGGTCGCGCGCAATGGGATAACTTTTATCATTGACCGTTGCAATGGATGGCAGCACGTACGCGCCGCCCGCCTCTTGTGCAATTGCGATCATCTTTACGTCATGCGGCACATAGCCAAGTCCGTCATAGCCGATGGCGTTCGGATTATGACGGACTTCCGCCACGATCCCTTCGGAGGACGGGAGCAAAAGTGTATCGGTCGAGAATAGTGTTTTGTCGTCGCTCCGTCCCAGCCGCAGTACCGTCTCCAAAAAATAAACGTGCGTGCCGGAATTGGTCTCGCGCGACAATTTGACGATGGGTCTGTCCTCCCCGCCCAATTCCTTCCAGTTCGTGAACTTTCCACTGTAAATATCCGCGATCTGCTGAAGCGTCAACTCGCCGACGGGATTTTCCGCATTCACGATCACTGCGATGGCATCGCGCGCGATGACGTGCTCAAGCGGCTCGATGCCCTGCGAACGCGCCGTTGTGATCTCTTCGTCCTTGATCCTGCGCGATGCGTTGGCAAGGTCAACGGTCCCGTTGAGCAATGCGGCGATGCCCGTGCCCGAGCCGCCGCCTGTCACCGAAATGCGCACATCAGGGTGTTGTGACTGATACCGTTCCGCCCATGCCAATGCCAGATTGACAACGGTATCCGACCCTTTATTTTGAATATAAACTGTTGGGGAATTTGAACCTGCCTGTGCCGGGTTCGAGCCGCAGGATGCGACCAAAAAGGACGAAAGGATGAGCAATATGATGATGCGTTTCATTGGGTGGAATTATATCGCAGAAGAAAATCCCGCTTCCTTCTCCCCGCAGCCTGAATCCACTTTCGTGATATTTGTCATATCTGGAACTCTCCGCCCTTTCTGATAAAATCAAAACATGCCGGAAACTCCCGCCTTCTCCGTCCAGCAATTGGACTTTTACTATGGTTCATCGAAAGCCCTTTCCAACATCAGCCTGGAGATCCAGCCTCAAAAAGTGACCGCACTCATCGGTCCGTCGGGCTGTGGCAAATCCACGTTCTTGCGCTGTCTCAACCGCATGAACGACACCATCCACGGCACGCGTGTGGATGGGAAGATCCTGCTCTACGGTGAAGACATCTATGGCGAAAAAATGGACGTGGTCAACCTGCGCCAGCGCGTTGGCATGGTCTTCCAGAAGCCGAATCCTTTTCCGCAATCCATCTATGACAATGTGGCGTTCGGTCCGCGTGTAATGGGGATGGATGTGAACCTAGATGAAGTGGTGGAAAAAAGCCTGGTCGCCGCCGCGCTGTGGGATGAAGTAAAAGACAACCTGAAAGCCGATGCGATGGGTTTATCCCTCGGGCAGCAGCAGAGACTGTGCATCGCCCGCGTGATCGCCGTCCAGCCCGAAGTCATCCTCATGGACGAATCCACCTCCGCGCTTGATCCGATTGCCACCCTGCGCGTCGAGGAGTTGATCGCGGAGTTGAAAAAGGATTACACCATTGTCATCGTCACGCACAATATGCAGCAAGCCGCACGCGTTTCGGAATATACCGGGCTGTTCTGGCTGGGGGAACTCGTGGAGTTCTCCCCGACCAATGAGATGTTCACCCGTCCCAAGGAAGAACTGACGGAAGCCTATATTACCGGCAGGATGGGGTAGTTTTTTTCCTTTGAACGTGAATGAAAAAGCGGACGAGACAACATCTCGTCCGCTTTCTTTTTACAAACTACTTAGGTTGGCTTTTCCAAAACTCATCGTCTGTGGATTTGATCTCCTCGAAACTACCGGTGGCAATGAAGATCGTCCGTTCGCAGATGTTCGTCACGCGGTCTGCAACACGTTCCAGATTGTGCGCAACCCACAACAGCCAGTTGGCGCGTTCGATGGTCTTCGGGTCTTCGATGACAAAGATCATCAATTCTCGGTAGATCTGATTGTAGAGTGCATCCACTTCGTCATCTTCCACGGGGATCGATTGGGCGGTTTCCACATCCTCATTGACGAAAGCGGTCAGCGCGCGGTGCAGCATGTCCGCGCCCTTCTGTGCCATGCGCGGAATATCGATCAGCGGCTTGAGCAGCGCCTCCTCTCCCATGCGGATGTTGATGTTGGCAATGCCCTTGGCATAATCGCCCATGCGTTCCAACTCGGAGATGATCTCCATCGAGGAAGCCAGCAGGCGCAGGTCGTGCGCCATCGGTTGCTGGGTGGCGATCAGGATCATCAACTGGTTTTCGATGGCGAAACGCTTTTTGTTGATCTCCTTGTCCTCGGCAATGATCGCTTCGGCGGCTTTGATGTCGCGTTTTTTCAACGCCTCCACCGAGCCGATGATGGCATGTTCCACCATGCTGCCAAGCAAAAGGATGTCGTCCTTTACCTGCTGGATTTCGCTTTCAAAAGTTTTTCTGATCATAAGACCTCTGATTGATAGTCTTCCTATTTTACTACGTCAATCGCGTCTGACGATAGTCGTTTGGCGCAATGTTTTGCCCGGTCAGCCACAGGCGCAGACGATGTTCGATCTGGTCGCGCACGCTGCGGGTCGATTCGAGGCGGTGCTCGTCATCGATTTTCGCAGGATCATCAAAGGGCCAGTGATCGTGCGTCCCCATATTCAAGAACACAGCGGGACACTTCTCTTCCGCATCCGAGCAGACCGTGATGACATGCGTGAAGATGGCTTTGCCGAGATATTCCGTGACGGACTTTGGATGTTGACCCGAGATGTCGATTCCGATCTCGCGCATCGCCTCCTGGACCTCGGACAGGATTCTGCTCTTGGGCTCGGTGCCTGCGCTGAATACGTCGAACTGCTCCCCCGCCATGGCGCGCAGGAACCCCTCCGCCATCTGGCTGCGCGCGGAATTGCCCGTGCATAGGAATAACACTTTTGGTTTGTTCATGATTACCCGAACCTTCCTGTTACATAATCTTCCGTGCGTTTGTCCTTCGGGCGGGTGAAGATGGTCTTGGTCTCGTCATATTCGATGACCGTGCCGGAGCGGGTCTCTTCGTAGAGCATCATCATGGCGGTGTAATCGGAGACGCGCGCCGCCTGCTGCATGTTGTGGGTGACGATGATGATGGTGTAGTTTTGCTTGAGTTCCTGCATCAGTTCTTCGATGCGCAGAGTCGAGATCGGGTCGAGCGCCGAGGCGGGTTCATCCATCAAAATGATCTCAGGCTGGATGGCGATGGTGCGGGCAATGCACAGGCGTTGCTGTTGTCCGCCGGAGAGGGCGTAGGCGCTTTCCTTGAGTTTGTCCTTCACCTCGTCCCATAATGCTGCACCGCGCAGTGACTGCTCGACGAGTTCGTCCATGTTTCCTTTGAAGCCGTTGATGCGCGCGCCCCAGGCGATGTTCTCATAGATGGATTTAGGGAACGGGTTCGGCTTTTGGAAGACCATGCCGATGCGGCGGCGCACTTCTACGGGATCGATGTCCTTGCTGTACAGGTTGGTTCCATGCAGCAGGATTTCTCCGTTTACGCGGCTGGTGGGAACAAAGTCGTTCATGCGATTAAAGGCGCGCAGAAGCGTGGATTTGCCGCACCCCGATGGACCGATGATGGCGGTGATCTTTTGCTTTTCGATCTTCAACTCCACATCCCTGACGGCTTGAAAGGGACCGTAAAAGATGCTCAGGTTTTTGGTTTCGATGGCAAATTTGCCGTTTTCTGGTTGTGTCATGGTTGATCTTTTCCTAACAGACTTTATAGGTCATGTTAAAAACGTGACCTACGGTGTTTAGAAACGCCGCTGGAAGCGGTTGCGTAACAAGATGGCGGTGGCGTTGAGCGTCAACAGCAGGATGAGCAGAACGATGATCGCCGCCGCGGCAATGGCATGGAATTCTCCCTGCGGGCGTGCCGTCCACTGGTAGATTTGGATGGGCAGGGCGGTGAACTTGCTGAACGGTCCGTTCGGGTCCACGCTGATGAAGGTGGACGCGCCCACGATGATGAGCGGAGCCGTCTCACCGACCGCGCGCGACATGGCAAGAATACTGCCTGTCAGGATGCCGGGTAACGCGTTTGGCAGGACGTGACTCCATACCGTCTGCCAGCGCGTCGCGCCCACGCCGAAAGCTGCCTGCCGGATCGAATCGGGCACGGCTTTGATGGCTTCCTGCGCGTTGATGATGACCAGCGGCAGGACGAGGATGCCCATCGTCAAGCCTGCGGAGAGGATGGTGCGCCCGTTCGAGTCGGTCACACCGAATATGGAGCCGCTCGTCAACGCCTCAAGCGCGCGGACAAAGATCGCCAGCCCCAGCATCCCATACACAATGGACGGTACGCCCGCCAAGTTGTTGATATTCGTCTGAATGATGCGGTTGATGAAATTCTTGCGGGCGTATTCCTGAAGATAGATTGCCGCCCCCACGCCCACAGGCAGGGCAAAGGCAATGGCAATGCCGACCAGCCACATCGAGCCGAAAAGAGCCGTCCGCACACCAGCGAATTCCGCGCGGCTGGACATGGGAGTCGTCAGAAAACGCGGCGTCAGCCACGAGCGGAATTCGAGGCGGGCATCCGGGTAAAGTTCCGCCACTTCCGCCTCGATCTCGGCTTTACGGAAGAGCGAGTCGTACAGGCTGTAGGTTTCGAGGGTTTTGACTTGGATGATGCGTTCGATGACGAGATTGTATAACTCGCCCTCACTGCGTTGTTCCATTATCTTTTCTTCATTCAGTTTGTTGTACGCACCGCGTGACAGGTTCTCCTGCAGGATCACAAGGAGTTCTTCTTTTTGTAAATCATCGATCGGCGTTTCAGTGACGGTCAGCGGGTCTTTCTTGAACTCATACGCCACGTAGCCGAACGCGCCGTCCACCACATCCAGAATGAGGGCAGACAGGCTGAGGATGGCGATCAACAGCGCGGAGAGGAAAAGCACCTGCCAGACCCAGGCTTTGCGATAACGCCAGGCGACGAACTTTTCCAGATCAATTTGGTCGGGGTATAGATTCTTTGCCATGCGGTTACTCATATTGTTCGCGGAATTTCGCCACGACCCACTGACTGATCAGATTCAGCACAAGTGTGACGAGGAAGAGCATCAGGGCGATGGCGAACAGGCTGTTGTAATCAATCGTGTTGTACGAAAGATCGCCGCCGCTGATGCGGGCAATGTGGGCGGTCATGGTCTCCGCGGCTTCAAGGGGATTGAAGGTGAATTTTGATGTCGCACCGGATGCAACCGCCACGATCATCGTCTCGCCGACCGCCCGAGAAATACCGACGATGATCGCCGCGCCGATTCCTGACAGCGCCGCAGGCAGGATGACTTGGATGCTGGCTTCGAAGCGGGTTGCGCCCATCGCATACGCCGCCTCGCGCAGGGAATTGGGTACTGCGCTCAGCGCATCTTCGCTCATCGAGGAAATAAGCGGCAGGATCATGATGCCCATCACAATGCCTGCTGAAAGCATGTTGTACACGCCGAGCTTGTCCGCGCCCAACAGTTCGCGCAACAGGGGTGTCACAAAAAGCAGGGCGAAAAAACCATACACTACGGTTGGGATGCCTGCCAGAATTTCCAGAACAGGCTTCAGGATCGAGCGCGCGCGCGGACTGGCGTACTCGCTGAGATAGATCGCTGCGCTCAGTCCCAGCGGCAGGGAGACCGCCATGGCAATTGCGCTGGTCGTGAGCGTGGCGCTGACCAATGCCCAGATGCCAAATTGCCCGATGGCAGGCTGCCATTGAGTGGTCATAAAGAATTCGCGGAATCCGACCTGCGGGTCGTTAAAAAACAAGAGCGCCTGGTCGCCCAGGACGATCACAATGCTGACCGTCACAAAAATGGTCAGAAACCCCACAACAAAAAGAATGGATTCAATGACTCCTTCTCCGAGCCGCAGTTTTCGTTTCAAATCGCCCGGGCGGAAGGAGGTCCGTAAGGGGCCGGGGTGATGATTGGTTTGTTCCGTCATAAGTATTTTCCGATTCTGTCTTGCTTTCGTTTTGGAAAAACGAGTTTGAGCAGGCTCTCCACATGGAAAGCCTGCCCAATGAATTTATTGCTGTGTTAGCGGACTGTTGCGTACCAAGCGCCCCATGCGGAGTAAATTTCTTTCTTGGGAGCTGGGAAATATCCGACATCGACGATGTTGTCATCCAGGTTGTTCAGGTAGAAGGCGATGAAAGCGGCAACCTGCGGCTTCTCCTGCATGATGCTGGCATCGGAGTAGATGAAGAGCGGGCGAGCCAGCGGGTAGGAGCCGTTGTCCACATTCGCCTGTGAGGGTTCCACATCGTTGATGGCAAGCGCTTTGAGGGTGGATTGGTTCTCGACGAAGTAGGCATAGCCGAAGTAACCGATGGCGTACGGATCGCCAGCCACACCCTGTACGAGGACGTTGTCATCTTCGGAGAGCTGGATGCCTGCGAGTCCGAGGATGGCTTCTTCGCCACCGAAGTCTTCCATGACTTCTTCGACGAAGTAATCGAAGGTGCCGCTATCGGAGCCGGGAGAATACACCTTGATGGCTTCGGCGGGATAGGCAGGGTCAATGTCGCTCCAGAGCTTGACTTCACCGGAGAAGATCTTGCCGAGTTCTTCAAGGGACAAGGCGGTCAGGAAGTCGTTCTGGGAGGAGACCACCACTGCCAACGCATCTGTGCCGACACGGAATTCCAGCGGTTCGCGCCCGATGGCGCGGCAGGATTCCACTTCACTGTCGCGGATGGGGCGGGAGGCGTTGGCAATATCGGTTTCACCGGCGACGCAGAAGCGTTCATATCCGGCACCGGAACCAATGCTGTCAACGGTGATGTTGCCGTTGTAGCCTTCCTGCTGGAAGAGTTCCGCCATGCGTTCAGAGACCGGGAATACGGTCGAGGAACCAGCTGTGATGATATCGCCTTCTACGAGGGAGGGGTCTACGCTGAATTCCTGCGTCGAGAGCCAAGCTCCCCATGCGGAGTAAAGTTCCTTGGTAGGAGCGGGGAAGTATCCGACATCGACGATATTGTCATCCAGGTTGTTCAGGTAGAAGGCGATGAAGGCGGCAACCTGCGGCTTCTCCTGCATGATGCTGGCATCGGAGTAGATGAAGAGCGGGCGCGCCAGCGGATAGGTGCCGTTATCGACGTTCGCTTGGGAAGGCTCGACATCATTGACATTCAATGCTTTGAGGCGGCTGGTATTTTCGACGTAATAGGCATAGCCGAAGTAACTGATAGCGTACGGATCACCTGCCACGCCTTGGACAAGGACGTTGTCGTCTTCGGAGAGTTGGACGCCTTCAAGGCCGAGGAGTTTGGCTCCGCCCTCATCACCGTAGACGGATTCCATGACTTCTTCGACGAAGTAGTCGAAAGTGCCGGAGTCGGCGCCGGGGCTGTAGACGGCGATATTGGCATCGGGGTAGGCGGGGTTGAGTTGGTTCCAGTTGGAGATTTCGCCGGAGAACACCTTGGCGAGGTCTTCGATGGAAATGGCGGTCAGGAAGTCATTCTGGGAGGAAACTACGACAGCCAGAGCATCGGTGCCGACGCGGAATTCAATCGGTTCACGTCCGATGGCGCGGCAGGATTCCACTTCGCTGTCATTGATGGCGCGCGAGGCGTTGGAGATGTCACTCTCACCGGCGACACAGAAGCGTTCGAAGCCGGCGCCGGAGCCAATGCTGTCAACGGTGATGTTTCCGTTGTAACCTTCCTGCTGGAAGAGTTCCGCCATGCGCTCAGAGACGGGGAACACGGTCGAAGAACCAGCCGTGATAATATCTCCGGTCACCTCATCAGGTTCCGGCAAAGCGGGAAGCGCGATCGGCAGAAGTCCTTCTTCCCCGGCAGCGGGAGCGGATGAATCTCCACTGGATTGCGAATCAGAACTTGAAGAAGTCGCAGCCGGAGCGGAACCGGAATTGGAAGTGGAACCGCCGCAGGCAGCCAACACGAGGCTGAGCGTTACGAGCATAAACACAAACAAACGAACAGATTTGAACATTTCTCTATTTCTCCTTTTATTTATCTCAACGGAGATGGTATCAAGCCCCCTTTAAGGTCAATGGAAGGATGGGTTAACATCTTGTTAAGAGTTGGAGAGCGGATTAAACAAAAACGCGCCCGCCATTTCTGACGGACACGCTTCATATCTACGGGGAAACCTGATCTGTTATCCCTGATCTTTCCACTCCCATGTGCTGACATTGGACAGCGCGCGGTAGTCGGTCAGGTCCAATTGCAAAGGCGTCACTGAAATATATCCTTCGGACAGCGCACCGACATCCGTCCCCGGTTCAGGGACGCCGGTTGGCGCATCGCCGCCGATCCAGTAATACGGTCTCCCGCGCGGATCGACGCGTTCATCCAATCGGCTGTGATACACGCGCAATCCCTGACGTGTAATCCGAAAGCCCTTGATCTCCTCCTGCTTCAGAAAAGGGACGTTGACATTCAACAGCGTTTCCGCAGGCAAGCCATGTGTAATGACATTCTTGACAGCCACACTTGCCGCATGAGCCGAAGGAGCGAAATCGATCGGTCCGACATGTCCCTCGGGAACTTCCAGCGAAACTGCCACGCTCGGCAGATCCGCAATGGCAGCTTCCATTGCGGCGGTGACGGTTCCCGAATAGGTCACGTCATGTCCCAAATTTGCGCCGAAATTGATACCCGAAACGACCAGGTCAAACTTATCCTTGAAGTAGCCGAGCAGCGCAAGCGAAACACAATCGGAGGGCGCGCCGTCGCTGGCAAAGGCTTGCGTCCCGTCTTCCAGGCGGAACTCGCGTACACGCAGGGCGCGGTCAAGAGTCTTCACGTGTCCGCCGCCCGACCAGTTGCGGTCCGGTGCTAGGATGGTGACTTTGCCGAAATTCCTCATTTCCTGAACAAGCGCCAGCAGACCCGGCGAGAGGACGCCATCGTCGTTGGTGACCAAAATATGCTTTGTCATTTATGTTGTCTCCTGTGTCGATTTCCCCAATTCTAAACGGAAAAATCAGGTTGTCATGCTTTGGAAAAAGCACGCTGCAGACGACGCCATCCCCAATTGCTCAGGATGTGCAGGGCACTCCATTCTTTTTGTTTCCTGACTTTTGTGGAACGCTCCCGCAGCGCCTTCAGCAGATCTTGCGCGGTCCTGCCTTCGAATTCCGTCGCACCGAAGCCGATGGTGTCCAGTGCGTGTGCGTCACTGCTACCCGTCTGGGCGATGTTCAAGCGGTTGGCAAAGATGCGGGCGTAATGGTTGCTCATACGGTCGATGGTGGTGCCGTTATACGTTTCTATGGCAAGCAATGTTCCCGCCGCCTGCGGATGGCGCAGCGCCTTCAAAATGGAAATTGCGCTCAGACTTTTCATGCCCATTCCGCCCGTCATCGGGTGCGGGGCGATGCACACGCCTCCAAGTTCACGCACCTGTAGGATGGTCTCCGTGACGGGCAACCCCGCCGGCACTTTTTCCGTCATGAAAAGCGCCAACAGATCGCCTTCAGCGGTGGTGATCTCGATGCCGGGAATGACCTCCAACCCGTAGCGTGATGCGAGTTGGACCGCCTCCAGCGCTCCGTTGATCTCGTCGTGATCGGTGATGGCGATCACATCCAAGCCGAGTTCCTTCGCCCGCCGCAAAACCGCAGGGACGGTCGCTGTGCCGTCATAGCTATATGTTGTGTGCAGGTGTAAGTCTGCGAGTCCCATTTGATTCTCCTTTCTGTATGCTTTGGAGAAAATATACGCAAAAAAGTCTGATTTGTTGCTCAACAGTGTAGCGCAGAGTTATTAAAAACACTTGAAATAATCGTATTGGTTTTGTTAACGATTCCACCCGCCGTATCGAAGGCGGGTGGGTCAAAAAGGAGGAGAAGATATGAAAATCACATGCGGTTTTGCTTTTGCAGGAACTCGCGGCGTTTGCGAGATGCGTCTATGGAAAAGACGGTCAGCAATGACGCAAACAGGATTGCAGTGATGATCGTTATCATGCCGCTATGATACAACCTTTCCTTTGTTTTGGACTTAAGAACCAGTTAACATCCGGTAAACAATTTCGCAAGGTACAGTTGCTTTCGAATTCCTTTACCCATTGTTAACAACCCCGGCAGGATTATCAGACAAAGGCACTGTATAATTTGGGAAATCCATGCAAACAATCGCCGCAATTGATGTTGGTTCGAATGCGATGCGTCTGGTGGTCGGCAGGCTGGGCTACGACGACAAACTGGAGACGCTCGAGAATTTGCGCCTGCCTGTCCGTTTGGGGCAGGACGCTTTTTCACAGGGACTGATCGGCGAGCAGACCGCCCAGCAAATGCTGGATGCCTTTATCCGCTTTCGCAAAGTGGCGGACGATTATGGCGTGGAACGCATCCGCGCGGTGGCGACCAGCGCCATGCGCGAAGCGGAGAACAACGACATCCTGTGCGACCGCATCGCGCAGACGACCGGCATTGAGATCGAGATCATCAGCGGTGAGGAGGAGGCGCGTCTGATCCATCTCGCCGTGGCGAATGCGATCAACCTCAAGGGCAAATATGCCATGCTGATCGACATCGGCGGCGGCAGTGTCGAGGTCACGCTCTCGAAGGGGAACAATATCCTTTCCACCGAAAGTTACAACATGGGCACGGTGCGTCTCCTGCAAAAGTTGAGCAAGAAGCCGTCCAATGTTCCCTTCGATGAATTGGTGCGCGAATATGCCGCCGCGACCCGCCGCCGTATCCAACGCGAGATCGGGAAGGAAAAAATCGACTTGTGCGCCGGAACGGGCGGCAACATCGAAGAAATGGGCGTGCTCCGTAGAAAACTGTTCAAGCGCGAGAGCGAACAAGTGATCACGCTCTCAGAGTTGGGTCAACTGATCGAAGAATTGAGCAGGATGACGGTCAGACAGAGGATGCGCAGTTTCAAGTTGAAACCCGACCGCGCGGATGTCATCCTGCCGGCGTCCATCGTGCTGAAGATCATCGCGCAGGAAGCGCAGGTGAAGGAAGTCAGGATCCCGAACGTTGGGTTGAAGGATGGCATCCTGCTGGACTTGGCGCACAGCCTGAGCAAGGCGCCGCAGCCTTCACCGCGCGAGCAGGTATGGACTTCAGCGATGCGGCTGGGTGAGAAGTATCAATTCGATGCCGAGCACGGGGAGTTGGTGGCGTATCTTGCCGGCAGTCTGTTCGAGCAGATGCAGGACCTGCATGGACTGGACGCGGAGGATAAACTCCTGTTGGAGGTCGCCGCGCTCCTGCATGACATCGGTCATTTCATCGGTACGCTCGACCATGACAGGCACGCTTATTACATCATGCAAGCCAACCCGTTGATCGGCTTGACGGAGCGCGGGCAGGCAATCGTCGCGAATGTGATGCGTTATCACCGCAAAGCCATGCCGAACGCGCAGGATGAAAATTTCCGCATACTCGGTTCCAGGGACCGTCTGATAGTCATCAAACTGGCAACCCTGTTGCGCCTCGCCGATGCGATGGATGTCAGTCACACACGCCGCGTAAAAAATGTCACGATGAGGCAGTCCAAGAAAAAATGGTTTCTCAAGCTGGAAGGCGAAAATGGCTTGAGCTTGGAGAACTGGGCGCTTGCGAAACGGCGCTCATTGTTCCAAGATGTGTTTGGAATGAAACTTGAGATCGAGACTTGATGATGGATGCCAAAGCCGTATTGCTGGACTCGTTGGATGTCCGCTGGAAGAAATACCGCTCGGAGTTGAAACTCTGCCGCGCTGAATTTTCGGAGGAAGCGGTTCATGACGTGCGGGTGGCTGCCCGGCGTTTATTGGCATTCTTCGATCTCCTGAGATCGGTCCTGCCCCACGCGCGGATTCAAAAGATCCGCCGCGCGTTGAAGGACCAACTCGACGAACTTGACGATTTGCGCGATACGCAAGTCCTGCTGGCGGATATTTCCGAGCATATCCACGAAGCACCCGACCTTGAAGTGTTCCGCAGGTATTTGGAAAAGAAGGAACGGAAGTATCTGCGCGCCGCCCGTAAGGCAGTGACTTCACACAAGGTGGGGGGGCTGTCCGAGCGGGTGGAGAAGATGCGTGCCATGATCGCCGAACAACCGGAAGAAGGATTGAAGGAGCAGTTACTCACAGCCGCGGACGAGGCGTACGTACGGGTCATCCGTTTGTATCATGCCGTGGATGCAGAGCGGGTTGCCACCATCCACAAACTGCGCATCGCGTTCAAGAGGTTTCGTTACACGATTGAGATCATTCACCCCATGCTGGATGATTTCCCGCACGATAATTTCGAGCGGATGCACACGTACCAGTCCATGATGGGCGATATTCAGGATAGGGAAGTCGCGCTGGAAGGATTGGCGGAATTAAGGGATGCTCTGCAAAAACCGGATCCGGAGAGTCCGCGCTCGCTGTGGGAGTTGGATAGGGCGAAGGCGCTTTCCATTCATGAACATTACGCCTCGCGTTTTAGGAATGTCTTGTTGGCATATCTTGAAGACAAAGGCGAAGTATTGATCTTCTGGCGTCCCGCACCGGAAGAACCTTTCCCTTGGGAGAAGTGAAAATGGAACTGTATCTCATCCGCCATGCCATTGCTGAAGAAGAAGCTCCGTCGGGCGATGACAGC
This sequence comes from uncultured Anaerolinea sp., assembly GCA_964410375.1. Classification (GTDB taxonomy): domain Bacteria; phylum Chloroflexota; class Anaerolineae; order Anaerolineales; family Villigracilaceae; genus Villigracilis. The sequence continues at coordinate 17,505 of CAYPHR010000004.1, forward strand.
CAGCGCGCGTTGACCGAAAAGGGCGCGAAGAAGATGCGTCAGGTCGCCAAGGGATTGCGCGTCTTAGGCGCAGAGTTCAACCTGATTCTGTCCAGTCCCTATGTCCGCGCGCGGGAGACGGCGGAGATTCTAGCGGATGTGTTCAAGATGAAGAAAAAGCTCGAGTTCAGCGACCATCTCGTCCCGATGGCGGATCCGAATCTGCTCATCGCCGAGATCAACGAAAAATACAGCGTGGACAGTCTCGCTCTTGTCGGTCATGAGCCGTATCTATCCACACTGGTCGGTATGCTGGTCGCCGATGGCGCAGGGATGGACATCACCTTCAAAAAAGGCGGTGTCTGCCGTCTCTCTGCCGATGACCTGCATCACAGCCGCCGCGCTGCAATGGATTGGCTGCTCACTCCCGGCGTGCTGGTGGAGATCGCAAATAAATGACCCTGCCTGATCTGACCTCCCCATCGCTTTACATCAACCGTGAACTCAGCCTGCTGGAATTCCAGCGCCGCGTATTGGAGGAAGCGCGCGATGAGAACAACCCGTTGCTTGAACGGTTGAAATTCCTCGCCATCTTCGGCTCGAACATGGACGAGTTCTTCATGGTGCGCGTCTCGGGCATCCGCAAACAGATCGAAGCCGGTGTGACCGACGTATCCTCCGACGGCATGACCCCGCGCGACGAACTCGCCGCCATCCGCAAACTTGCACAGGAACTCTTCCACGACGCCCAGCAATGCTTCCAGCGCAAACTCCTGCCGAAATTGGAAAAGTCGGGGATTCACATCCTCGAATATCACAAACTGACCAGATCCCAGAGGGAACGCGCCGATACGTATTTCAAGGATGTCATCTACCCGGTTCTGACTCCGCTCGCGCTTGATCCCGGTCATCCATTTCCTCACATCTCGAACCTGAGTCTCAACCTTGCCATTGTCATCCGCGACAAAAAGGGGAACGAGAAATTCGCGCGTCTCAAAGTGCCGGGAACACTGCCGCGCCTGATCCCCATCAAACGTTCTTCGGGAGGCGTCCGCAAGGATGGCACGATCCCACATCATCATTACTTCGTCTGGCTGGAGCAGGTCGTCGCCGCCAATTTGCAGGAACTCTTCCCCGGCTTGGAGGTGGTCGCCGCGCATCCCTTCCGTGTGGTGCGCGATGCGGACGTGGAGATCCAGGAACTCGAAGCCGATGACCTGCTGGAGACCATGCAACAGAGTATTCGCAAACGCAAGTTCGGCTCGGTGGTACAGGTGGCGATCCATCCCACCATGCCGGACGATATCCGTGAACTGCTGGTCGATAACCTTGAAATTTTCAACAACGACCTGTATATGCTGAACCATCCGCTTGGGTTTGCCCACCTGATGCAGTTATATAACAGCGTCGAACGGCACGATCTGAAATATCCGCTCTACAAACCGCGCATACCGAAACCGCTGCGTTTTGTTGAAAAGCCGAGCGAAATTTTCGACGCCATCCGTGCCGGTAACATTCTGCTCCATCATCCGTATGATTCCTTTGCGCCGGTGCTCGACTTTCTCAACGCCGCTGCACGCGACCCGGATGTGCTTGCCATCAAACAGACGGTTTATCGTGTCGGTTCCAATGCTCCCGTGGTGGATGCCCTGCTCGAAGCCGTAGAGCGCGGCAAGCAGGTGGCTGTATTGGTGGAACTGAAAGCCCGCTTCGACGAAGAATCCAACATCGGTTGGGCGCGCGCGTTGGAGCAGGCGGGCGTCCATGTCGTCTATGGACTGGTCGGCTTGAAAACGCACTGCAAGACCACCATGGTCGTCCGCAAGGAAGGGGAGGGCATCCGCCGCTACCTGCATCTTGCCACCGGAAACTACAACGCCGTCACCTCGCGCATCTACGAAGACTTTGGCATGTTCACCTGCGACGACGATATGGGCGCCGATGCCACCGACCTGTTCAATTATTTAACCGGCTATTCCACCAAGCAAAAATACAAAAAGCTTTTTGTTGCGCCGGTCAACCTGCGCGAGAACATTGAAACGCTCATCAAACGTGAAATTGAACACGCCAACGCCGGTCACAAAGCCCGCCTAATCTTCAAAATGAATTCCCTTGTGGACACCGACATGATCCAGCTTCTGTATCAGGCTTCACAGGCGGGCGTCAAAGTGGACCTGCTTGTGCGCGGCATATGCTGTCTGCGCCCGGGCATCAAGGGCATCAGCGAAAATATCCGCGTCATCAGCGTCGTGGGGCGTTATCTTGAACACAGCCGTTTGTATTATTTCCAAAACAATGGTGAGGAAGAGATTTACCTCGGAAGCGCCGACCTCATGCCCCGCAATCTCAATCACCGCGTCGAAGTCGTCTTCCCCGTCGAAGAACAGAAACACATCCGCTATCTGCGCGACAAGGTGCTGGATGTTTATTTCCAGGACAATACCCGCGCGCGCTTCCTCACCACGGACGGAACCTACATCCTCGCCGTGCGCGCCGCCAATGATGCGCCGTTCGACGTGCAATCACATTTGATGGGGAATTAGAAAATAGAACGAACTGCCGCGCCCTTCTTCGCTCTCCGCCCAGATCTTTCCGCCGTGCGCTTCCACGATGTGCTTCGAGATGGACAGCCCCAATCCTGTGCCTGAGCCGGTGCGGGATGAATCGACTCGATAGAAGCGTTCAAAGATACGCGAGAGACTCTCCACCGGGATTCCGATCCCCGTGTCCCGCACGGCGCATCGCACCCCTCCGTCAGTTGATTCTGCCTCCAAGCGGATCTCTCCCCCCGGCTTTGTGAACTTGACCGCATTGTGAATGAGATTGACCAATACCTGCTCCAAACGCGCCTGATCCGCGCGGATGTCCGGCAGGTCGTCAGCGCAGGTGACGGAGATTCTGATGCCCGCGCGTTCGCCCTGCATTTTCATTCTCTCCGCCGCAGCACACAATAATTTTTTCGGTGAAATTGGTGCAAAGACCAGTTGCACCTGTCCTGACTCAATGCGCGAGAGATCGAGCAGTTCCTGCGTCATCTGGGTCAGCGTATCCACTTCGGTGTGGATACGGCTCAGGAAACGCGGACCAGCTTCCGGGTCCGAAAGAGCGCCGCTTTGTAATGTCTCGGTCAGGGCTTTCAGCGAGGCAAGCGGAGTCCGCAGTTCATGCGAAACGTTGGAGATGAAGTCCCGCCGCACGGTTTCCAGTTTTCGGACGTGAGTCAGATCCTGCACGAGCAAGAGGCTGCCACCTTCGTGTTCATCGGGGATGACGATCAGTTGTAGAAATTGTTTGCGCGTAGGCAATTCCACCGATTCGATCTGCAATTGCCGCGTTTGCTGGCAGCGTCTCCACGCTTCGATCAATTGGTGGTCGCGCACGACCTGTGCCACGCTTTGCCGGGTGGGATTGCTTGTGTGGAAAAGTTTGCTCGCGGCGGGGTTGGCAAATTGAACACGCCCATCCGCATCCGCGATCAGAACACCGTCGGTGAGTTGGGCGAGCAGGGTGGCGAGGCGTTCTTTTTCAGTCTGCAGGTTGGACAGTTCGGTCTTGAATACGGTTTCGCGGGATGCGAGTCCGCTGACAAGCTCGTCGATTTCCTTGGAGTTTGGGACAGGTTGTTCGGAACCGCGCAGGGATTTGGTCACCTGATTTACGTTATGCCGCAGGTCAAAATACCGCCACGCAAACCATGCTGCGAGACCTGCAAGGAAAATGACGACCACCCACAGCAAACTATTCAAGCCGATGCTTATCCTTCAAAGCGATATCCTCCGCCCCGCACAGTGACGATGCGTTTTGGTTCGCTCGGGCTTTCTTCGATCTTCTGCCTGAGCCAGCGGATGTGGACATCCACCGTGCGGCTGTCGCCGATGTAATCCCAGCCCCATACGCGTTCGAGAATGAATTCGCGCGAGAGCATTTGCCGGCGGTGCTCGGCAAGGAAGAGCAGCAGGTCGAATTCCTTTGGCTTGAGGGGAATGGGCGTGTCGTTCAGCGTGACTTCGCGGCGGGTCAGGTCGATGACAAGGTTATCGAAGGTCAGTTTTTCGTGCGATGGTGTGGGGATGGTCCCGCCTCCAAGTTCTTCGCGCAACAGGCGCGCGCGCCGGAGCTGCGCCTTGACCCGCGCCATCAACTCACGCATGGAGAAGGGTTTGGTCAGGTAATCATCCGCGCCGACCTCCAACCCGACGACGCGGTCGATCTCATCGTCGCGCGCGGTCAGCATGAGAATGGCGGTGGACATTTCCTTGCGTAGAATGCGCGCCACCTCGAAGCCGTCCATTTCGGGGAGCATGATGTCGAGCACAATCAAATCGGGTTTGAGTTTGCGCGCGGATTCCAATGCCAGCCGTCCATCGCCCACGGTTTCCACCGTGTACCCTTCCTTCTTTAAATTATAGGCAAGGGTCTCTTGCAGGGATAGTTCATCTTCAACGACCAGAATTGTTTCGGACATGATGAAACTATACCATCAATGAAATGAACCTATGTTAATGAATGGTTACGGATTGTTAATGGGGTGTTAAACGGCGCATCCGCAATTTTTTACTTTCCCCGTTTGCGGAAAAGAAGCGGAAGGGTGACGATCAGTACAATGACGATTCCCATGAACAGGATGCCGTCCGTCGAGCCGATCTCGGACGCATCGATCAGGACCGGAGTAGGGGAGGCAAGCTGCAGGGCGGATGAGGCGTCTGCGTCTTTCGCTGCGACGGTTGCCTGGCTGAAATTCGCCGCCGCGAAGCCTGCAACGAACAGGATGATCATCAGCGCAACGGAAATAAATCGAAGGAGGGTTTTCATGGTTTATTCGATATAATTGTATCATGCGTTGAAATCGTATAATTTAACCCTTGTATGTACTTTTTTGCACTTTCAATGTATAATCCGCCGAGTTATTTGCTGGCGGGGTTCAGCGAGTGATCTTATGGAGAGAGTCATGGAGTGGTTCATGAGCGTTGTGTTTTCTTTTCTCGTCCTGATCTCGATCGGGACGGGTTTTATGTTTAAGGATTCCATTTCCCATTTCTCTTTGTTTTTCCGCCTGCGTTTTAGATCTTTGAGTTAAGGTGAGTCAGCTTTCGCCGCCGTCCTTCGGCGGCGTTGCGCTTAAGTTTATTTCAGGAGCATCCATGATCAAAAGACTTTTTGACTGGCTGAAACAGCCTCTCGGACTGATCGCGGTGGGAATTGGGTTCCTGGCGTTGTTCAGTCTTGCAGCATACGGGCTTTACACGACCCAACAGTCACCCGAACAACCCATTCAGTTTCCTCATCAAACGCACGTTGCCTTTGGCATCCAGTGTTTGTACTGCCATCCTGGCGCGTCACGCGGACCGGCAGCCGGGCTTCCCTCGCAAGCAACATGCTGGGGATGTCATGAGCAGATACAAAAGACCTACAACCCGGATTCTGAACTGCGGTTTTTGCTTGCGGCGGTCCAGAACAATGAGCCGCTTCAATGGGTTCCGGTCGCCATGGTGCCGGATTTCGTCCAGTTCAACCATCGCGCTCATGTTGCAGCTGGCAAGAGCTGTGAAGAATGCCACGGGGATATGTCCCGTGTGATTATTGCCGAAAACCCGCAGGTTATGAACATGGGTTGGTGTCTGACATGTCATATCGATGCCGCCGGCGACGATCAGGAAAAACTGATCAAGCTCAGCGACTGCGGTACGTGTCACTATTAAACCGGGTGAAAGGAAACATTATGAGCGAACAATTTTCCCGGCGTGATTTCTTGAAACTGGCAGGTGTGGGAGTGGCAACCACCGCGGTCCTCACGGGCTGCGGACCCGCTTCGCGTTACGTCAAACGCGAACCCTACATGGAGATGCCCGAATACACCTATAACGGTCAGAGCACCTATTACGCCACCACATGCCGCGAGTGCGCGGCAGGATGCGGTCTCGTTGTCCGCACCTATCAAGGACGCGCGATCAAGACCGAAGGCAACGCCAGTCATCCGCTGAACCTCGGCAAGACCTGCGCGCGCGGACAGGCAACCCTGCAAGGTTTGTACAATCCCGACCGCGTGCAGGAACCCTCCACCGGCGATTGGGACGCCGCTATCCAGGTCGTTGCCGACGCGTTAAAGAATAACCAGCCCGGTGAGATCGCCTTCCTGATGGGCATGGCTCCAGATCATCTCTTCGATCTGGTTTCCGATCTTGCCAGCGCGACCGGCATGAATGCCCCGGTCCGTTTTGGCGCGCTGGGCATGTTCGAAGCCCGCGCCACCCTGAGCAAAGCCGCAGAGAACCTCTTTGGTGAAGCCGCCCTGCCTTATTTTGATGTCGGCGGCGCACAGGTTGTGCTCTCCTTCGGTGCGAACTTCCTTGAGACTTGGCTTTCGCCTGTCTCCTATACACGCGGATTTGCCGGACTGCGCGAAGCGGAAACGAAGATGCGCGGCAAACTCGTCCAATTCGAAGCGCGGATGTCCGCTACTGCCGGCAAGGCGGATGAATGGGTTCCGCTTCGTCCCGGGACCGAGAGCCTGGTTGCCCTCGCGATCGGACGCCTCGCTGCTGAAATGCGCGGCGGCGTCATGCCGCGCGCGTTCTCCGGCGTGGATGTGCTGGATGCAGCGTCCAAGTCCGGGGTCAAGGTTGAAACGCTGCAACACATCGCGGAAATGTTCGCCAATTCCGCTGGCGCGCTTGCCATCCCCGGCGGTGCGGCGCTTGGTCAGAGCAACGGACTCGAAGTTGCTGAAGCTGTGCTGGCACTGAACGCCCTCGCCGATAACTTCGGCAAACCCGGCGGTGTATATCTTTCCGCCCTTGCACCGAACCAGACGGAATATCACCGTCCCGCCTCTGCAAAGGAAATGCAGGAATTCGTCCAGCGCATGGCGCGCGGCGATTTCAAGGTGCTGTTCATTCACGGCGTGAACCCCATATTCGAACTGCCCAGGTCCATTGATTTCAAGGGTGCGCTCAGCGGTGTGGGACAGGTCATCTCGTTTGCGACCTTCCCCGATGAAACCGCCGCCGAAGCGGATCATGTCTTCCCCGATCATCACGGACTGGAATCCTGGGGCTACCAGCGAGTTGCCACCGGCACGGCACAGCCGGTCCTTTCGGGCGCGCAGCCTGTAGTTTCGCCTTTCTACAACACCCGCGCCACTGCGGATGTGTTGATCGCCGCGGCGCAACTGGCTGGCGGACGTTTTGCGCAGGCATTGCCCTTCAAGGATGAAGTCGAATTCCTGCAAAGCAAAGTCGCTTCCCTCATGGGTGAAGCGGATGGTTCCTTCGCGGCACCGGAGATTCTGACCTTCATGGCATATTTCCAACAGCATGGCGGCTGGTGGAAGAACTCCGACGGGCGCGGCGCTCCCGATACGGCTGGCGCGCTGAACCGCAACATCAACGGCAGCATGGCAGAGTTTGCGGGGGAGGGCGAATTCTTCTTCGTCCCGTTCGTTTCGACAACGCTGGCGGAAGCGGGTGCGAACAAGCCCTGGCTTCAAGAACTCCCCGACCCGACCACAACAGTTATGTGGAATACCTGGCTGGAGATGAATCCCAAGACCGCCCACGAACTGCACATCGAGAACGATGATGTTGTGCGGGTTGTCAGCGAGGCTGGAGCGGTGGAACTGCCTGTGTACTTGTACCCGGCTATTCGTCCGGACACTGTGGCGATGCCTTTCGGTCAGGGACATACTGCCTACGGGCGGTATGCTGAAAATCGCGGCGTCAATCCCAATGATCTGCTCGGTCAGCATTTCAATGAAGCCGGCGACCTTGCCTTCGCGGGCATGAAGGTCCGCATCGAAAAGACGGGAAGAAAACAAAATCTTTCACGCCTTGAAAGCGTTATGGGAGTGTATGGCGAGGGCATGGGAGAGGAGCATTAATTATGGCGACTTTGAATGAATTGAACATTGCCGAAGTAAAACTAAGCGCGGAAGAGTCCGGCAAGTGGGGCATGGTCATCGACCAGGATATTTGCACGGGCTGTCAAGCATGCGTTGCCGCCTGCGCGATGGAGAACAATCTTTCCTTCGTCGGCGAAGTGGATGCGGGGTACGGGCGCTCCATGCACTGGATCCGCATCGAGCGTTTCTGGGAGGGTGAATATCCCGAAGTGCGCATGACCAACAACCAGCCGATGATGTGCCAGCAGTGCGGAAGCGCGCCCTGCGAGCCGGTCTGCCCGGCGTTCGCGACCGTGCATTCGATGGCGGAGAAGATTAACCTGCAGGTCTACAACCGCTGTGTCGGTACGCGTTATTGTGCGAACAACTGCCCGTACCAGGTACGTTCCTTCAACTGGCGTGACTACGAACGCCCGGAACCGCTTCCCAATCAGCTGAACCCGGATGTGACCGTCCGACGGCGCGGCATCATGGAAAAATGCACGTTTTGCATCCAACGCATTCACCACGCACAGGACCAAGCCAAAGCGGAAGGACGCGAAGTGCACGACGGCGAGTTCACCACTGCCTGCGCGCAAGCCTGCCCCGCAAGCGCCATCACCTTTGGTCGCATGGATGATCCGCAAAGTTTGGTTTCCCAGCTTGCGAAGCGGCGCGGCGGCGTGCATCATCTTGAAGAACTCGGCACGCTTCCGAACGTGACCTACTTCAACGGAGGCTAATGATGGCAGATCACAACAATCATGCGGAGCACGGCGAAGCGCACTTCCGCGAAAAACACCTGATGCTCGACCCGCTTCCGCGCGGGCAGATGAACGAAATGGTCATGGAGTCCATGTACCACACTACCTGGAAGTTCTGGGTGGTTTTCGGACTGCTTGCCGCCATCACCGCCTATGCGCTCTTCTACTCGTGGGGCGTGATGATCGCGGAAGGTCTCGGTGTGGCAGGTGTCAACCGCCCGTCATACTGGGGTATCTTCCTCGTCAATACCGTCTTCTGGATCGGCATCAGCCATGCAGGGACGTTCATCTCTGCCATCCTGCGCGTGTTCAAAGCGGAATTCCGCCGCCCGTTCACCCGCGCCGCCGAATTGATGACCACCTTCGGTCTGGTGCAAGCGGGCTTCTCCATCTTCATGCACATGGGACGTGTCTGGCTTTCCTACTGGTTGATGCCCTACCCGAACCAGCGTATGTTGTGGCCCAACTTCCACTCGCCTCTCTCTTGGGACTTGCTGGCGATCACGACCTACCTGCTGTCCTCTACGATGTATCTCTTCCTGCCGCTCATCCCTGACTTGGCGATGGCGCGCGACCGTTCCACCGGCTGGCGAAAGACCTTCTACAAAACGCTTGCACTCGGCTTCCGCGGTACGGAGGGCGAGTGGGCGCATCTGCGCAACGCGATGAACATCTTCGCCTTTGCGATCATCCCGGTCATGTTCTCGGTGCATACCATCGTTTCGTGGGACTTCGCCGTTGCGACCCGCCCCGGCTGGTCATCCACCATCTTTGGTCCATACTTCGTTATTGGCGCGCTGCACTCCGGCATGGGCGCAGTGGTTGCCGTGCTGGCGATCATCCGTGCGACCATGAAGCACATGAAATATTTCATCCGTGCCGAGCACTTCGACGCCATCGGCAAACTCATGCTCATCATTTCGATGGGCTGGGCATACTTCTTCTTCAATGACTATATGATCCAATGGTACGGTGGCGACAAATGGACGGATCATCTGCTCCATTTCCACGAATACGGTCCGCTCGGCTGGATGTGGTTCGCCATGTTGATCTGTAACGTGGCGGTTCCCTGGTTGATCCTGTGGAATGCACGCTGGCGCGCCAACCCGCTGTTGATCTCCATTGTGGGCATTATCATCAACGTCGGCATGTGGTTCGAGCGTTACATCATCGTCCCCATCTCGCTCACGATCAACCGCATGCCCTTCACGTGGCGCATGTACGAGCCGGGCATCGAAATTCCGCTCGGTATCGGCACGGTCACCTTCTTCATTCTGTTGTATATGGCGGCATCCAAACTGATCCCGCTCATCCCGGTCTGGGAAGTGCAGGAAGGTCAGATGGCGCACGAACTCAAGAAATTTGGACGCGAGACCGTCGTGACGGTCAGCGAATTGGAATAGGAGGACGCGATGGCTGAATCCAAAGTAGATATTCTGGCGGTCTTTCCGGACCTTGAGCCTACCGCCGACGCCATTGAGCATCTCCGCTCCATCGGCGTCCATGACGAGTGCATGAACATCATTTCCGGCGTGCCCGTCACCGAAGCCATGCTCGGACGTCCCAATCAATGGACGAACGTGCCGCGCATTGCGTTGGGCGGTTCGATCCTTGGTTTTTTGGGCGGGGCGTTCCTGATGTTCGTCACCCCTTACCTGTACCCGTATCCCATTCAAGTCGGTTCGCAGTATCCTGTTCCCATTCCCCCGACTGTGGTGGTACTCTTCGAATTGACCATGCTTGGCATGCTGCTCTCCACCTTCCTCGGCGTCTTCCTGGACAGCTACTTCCCCAACTACCGCCCGATGAAGTACGTACCTGAGGTCAGCGATGGTAAATACGCGATCCTGGTCGAATGCACGCATGTGGAAGAAAAGAAAGTCATGGATGCCTTGACAAAACTGGGCGCTGAATCCGTGAAGCCTGCGGAGGCACAACACCTATGAGACTTTTCAAACAACTCGTCATGGTTTTTGCGGCGCTCGGTGTGCTGGTCGCATTGCTCATGACCTTTTCCTACGACATCATCAAACTGGAATGGGTCGTCTTCATGGAGGTCCAACCCTCCTACGGCACACAGGAATTCGACCCGGAGACCGGTCTGGGTCCGCTGCCTGTGCCTGCCCGTTCGATTCCCGTCGAAGGTCCGGCGTACGTCCCCGGCGCGGGTGCACCGACCAACCCCGTTCCAGCGGATGAAGCGTCGCTTGCCCGCGGTATGCAACTCTACGGCATCCATTGTCAAATGTGCCACGGCGAAACTGGACAGGGCAATGGGACCATCGCAGCATTCCTGGTTCAGAAAAAACCTGCCAACCTGACCAGCGAACTCGTCCAAGGCAAGGATGATGGCACACTCTTCCTGACCCTCAGCAATGGGTTTGGGCTTATGCCCGCTTTGAACGGAAATCTCACCGTCCGCGAACGCTGGGATGTCGTCAACTACATCCGCACGCTCACAGCGGAAGAAGGGCAATAGGGAGGCAGAATGAATGATGATGTTCGAAAATACATTTACGGCGCGCTGATCGTTTTTCTGGTCGGTGTAATGGCGTGGGTCGGGTTCATTTACGTGAGCGCCTGCGGCTTCACGTTGACCTGTAACCAGGGCGCTCTGCCCGTTGAACGCACACCCATCCCGACCCTTCCACCCGCCACCATGCCTGCCATGGATATGAGCGGAGATGAAACGGCTGTGTCCGATCCTGATGTATGCCGCGTCGCCGCAGTGGATCTGATCGGCGCGTGGGTCGAGGCTGGCGCATCTGAAACCGAAGCATTTCCATTCACCGATGAGAACGGTCAAAATTGTGAGACCACATTCAACGAGGTCATGCCGCTCTTCATCGAAGCCAACCTGTGGTATTCGGGATCGCTCTCCTGCGTCTCCTGCCACTCAGTGGATCTGACCGTCTCGCCTGCCCAATTGGATTTGAGCAGTTACGCCGGGATACTCGCCGGTTCGCGCCGCGCCGATGCCGAATCCAACGGCACGGACATTCTCGGCGCCGGAAATTGGACTTCGTCCCTGCTATATGAGTTCCTATCCGAAAGCAAAGTGGATGTGCCCGGTCATACCGACTCACTCTCCGGCTTGATGATCTTTGCCGGAACGCCGCTCCCTGAAGCAGAAGCGACACCAACCCCGTAATTTTCAATCAAAAAAGACCTGAGCAACTCAGGTCTTTTTTCTTGCATATTTCCAAAACCATAGGATTGTATACCCTGCAAGGGAACCTGCAAGATTCGCCATAATATCCACCCAAGTGTCGAATCCGCTGCTGTCGAACTCAAACCCCGCAATATATTTGGAGACGAATTCATACAACTCCGAAAACACGCTGAAGAATGACGAGAAAAAAATCAGAAGGATGATGTTAGCGAGAAAATACCTTGATCTGTTTTCAAGCACCTGATTGAGATTGAATATCCCGCCGCCTTCCCGAACGGACAGATTCAACACCAGATACTCGTATACCAATGCAATGGAAATCCCTCCGCCCAGGAAATGCAGTATCTTGTCGTTGAATATCCAGTAGGGGATGAGACGAAATGAGAAAATGACAAATGCCGCCCAAACGAGATAAGGATAGGTTTGCCGGTGATATTTCCATGATTTTGGCGGCTGGATCTCGCTCAACGCCGGGCTTTTGTGGACGATGGCGAGCAGGAGCAGCGGCAACGTCAATGCATAGATCATGAACAGCACCCAGGAAATATTATAAATAGGCGCGTACCAGGAGATATTCTCGATCAGGTATTCGATGGGATTGAACATTATCCTGCCTCTAAAGAAAATGCCCCTGATGGTGAGGGGCATTCTGGTGCGGAGAGGGCGGGATTCGAACCCGCGAACCTTTGTGGGTTACACGCTTTCCAAGCGTGCGCGCTAAGCCAGACTACGCGACCTCTCCAAATTAACAGCGGACGAAATTATACCACGTGTTTTTATGGTGGCAACCTTCCCTGCGCTGAAAAAATACGCCGCAGGTCGGATGACCTGCGGCTAACGGTTGAACCTTTCGGAGGAGAAAACCGTTGGAGAATTACTGGACCGGGATTTGTCCCATTTCTTGCGGCGACTCGGATGAGGCTGGCTGGGAGGGTTTATGATTATCTTCGATGTTCATCAAGGCTGGGACAAGGAAGCCGCCCAATCCAATCAATAGATTCAAGACGCCTGCCACCCAGAACCAGGTCTGGTAACTGGTTGCATCCGTTATCGGACCTGCGATCATGTATCCAAGCGGCATCATTGCCTGTGCCACACTGCTGACGAGGGAAAGCACCCTTCCCTGCATGTTGGGTTCCACCACCGATTGAAACAGCGCATGGATCGGTCCATTGACCATCGGCATCATGAAGCCGATCAGGAACATGGAAACCAGCATGATCCAGAACGAGTTTGCAGGCGCGGCGGCGATGGCGATGATGGCAATGCTGAACATGGCAATGCCGGTCAGGGAGGTGACGATCTTTTTCTTGAACCCGCCCCAGGCGCCGAGCGTGATTCCGCCGGCGATCATGCCGATGCCAAAGAATGAATCGACGGTTCCCAATTCCAGAGCGCCCTTGCCGAAATATTTTGTCACCAGAAGCGGGGTCAATGCGCCGGTGGGAGCGAGCAGGAAGTTCAGCATGGTTGCCATGAGACCGAGCATCAATAGACCGGGCCACGAAGCCATATATTTGAAACCCGCTCCGAGGTCCTGAAGGAAGCTCGTCTTTGGCGCGGAAGCGTGGACTTCACGGCGCGGCGGCTGTGGGATGGAGAAGAACAGCAGGGGGGTGATTCCCAACAGCGCGGTGAAGACGTCAATCAACAGTACATTTTGAGTCGGCATGACCGCGATCAGCAGCGCCCCAACCGGCGGCGCGACGATGTTCACCAAACCATGCAGGGTTTGATTTGCGCCAGCCACGCGGGCTAGGTGCTGTTTCGGGACCATCAGTGTGGTGGATGCCGCCATGGCGGGATAATGGAATGCGCCGCCTGTCGAGCGGATGGTCAACGCCAGGTAGATATGCCAGATCTGAACCTGATTTGTCCAGAATAGGATGGCAAGGACAAGCGTTGCCAGCGCGATCAATGCGTCCGCGATGATCATGATGATGCGGCGGTTGCCGCGGTCCACGATCGTCCCGGCGATGGGACCCAGCAGGATCTGTGGTAGCATCCCGAAGAGCGATGCGGTTGCCAGAACAGTCGCGGAGCCGGTTTCCTGAGTCAGGTACCAGATCAATGCAAACTGCACCAGCGACGAACCGAAGAGTGAGAACGCTTGACCGGTAAAGATGGAGAAGAAGCGCACAGCCCAGTTTTTTGGCAGGGAGGTTTCAGAATTATTCATGCTCACCTTGATAAAATTTGAATTTTTGCCTGCGAAACTAAGAATATTTTACTTGTTAATTGATTTTTGTCAATAGATATGGGCGGATTCTAATAATAATGGGTTGAAAAAATTGATTTTTTCAACCCATTATTGATATTCTTAATTCTCAAATGCCTTCCGGCGGCTTTTTTAGTTTGGAGTGATGTCCTTTTCAAAGACGACACTACGCTGGACGGGTTTAAAGCCGCAGCTTTCATATAAGACGAAAGCGCCGCTCGGATTTTGTGTATCCACGCCCAGCATGGCTTCGGTCATGCCCATGTCTTTGAACATTTGCAGGCTGCGCATGAGCAGGGCGCGTGCCACCCCGCGTTTGCGCCAGGGACGGCGTGTGAAGATGGGGTCGGTCATGCCGCGTTTGATGTTGAACTGCTTGTTCGCCTCTTCGTCCACGGTGTTCAGGATCCCTGCGGCAACTTCTTCACCGTCCCACGCGATCTGCCAGAGTGGCGGTTTGAAGAATGGGCTGGAGATAAAGTTCTGGTAGTTTTCTTCTCGAAATGGACTGTGCCCCCAATGGTCCCGGAAGGCTTCGTCAAGTCCATTGATGACTGCACGATAATGGGTTTCAGAAACGGGGCGGACCTCAAGACCTTCTGGCATGGGCGGGATTTCGATAGGCTCATTCAGATCGCGCGTCATGCGGTTCATGTAACGTACAGGCTTGAAACCTTGAGTTTGAAGCGCCGCTTCTCTCAACGCTTCTTTTTCGATATTGCTTAGAAATACCCGCAGGATGTGCCTGTCAGATGCATTGGTCTCGGCGGCGACCTCAACAGAACGCTTCTCGACCCAGCCCAGCAAGTGGTTGTGCAGTTCCAGATTGCTTTCCGCCGGGTGGATGTTGAACGGAAAGCTGAAGACCTGCCGCTTTTCATCGTCTATCTCCCAGCCGACGCGGACGTAGGCAATCAGGTTGCCCTGTTGATCTTCGACCATGAGCATGTCCGTTTCCGGGGTTGAGTTGACAAGATGCTCATAATCGCGTTCAATATCTTCAGCGGTAACCCAGTTTTGGGTGTTCCCTGCCGCCTCAATATCCTGGATCAATTTCGCCATTTTAGGGAAATCGCTTTTACCGGCAAAGGCACGGAAGTTGTATTTGTTCATGTTGTTCATAAAAATACCCTATCGGATCTTTCCGGCTTTCGCCAATGCATCCTTCACAGCGCTGCTGGCTTGAAAAATGCCATATACTTTGACATGCTCTACTACTTCATCTGCCAGTGTCGCGGGTACGTCAGACGCGATATTATACAGCCCGATCACATCGATCTTCATCTTCTCGCCCTTCGCCTTGTAGCGTTCAAAATCTGCCAGGTTATGGTTGAATACGCCAACGCCGAATGAGTGGCGGGTCACCGACTGCTGTACCTCGATGACGTGCTTCTCCAACTGCGAGCGAATCGCCGTGCGGATGAAATCCGTACGGTTTGAGTAGTGCCCTTGCTCCACGAGCAGATCGATCTTGCCTAGGTCCACGGCGCCGACATTGATGGTGATTTTCTCTGTTTCAGGCATAATTATCATCTCTCCGCATTCTATATGGATGGTATATGGAGTATTTTACGCATTTTTCTGACTTTGTCAATGGGAAAACATCCGTG
>CAYPHR010000005.1:0-31872 GCA_964410375.1 uncultured Anaerolinea sp.
TAGATATTCTCCAACACCTGCTGGTGAGCGCCTATCAACTCTGGCACAACATCACAGGACGAAAACGAAAGAAAATCTAAAAGAGAAGAGAGTCCATTTGCGTGGACTCTCTTTTTGATTCATGGAAGGATCGCCTTGATCCGCTCCGCCTCATACTGGACCTCGAGCCTGTTGAACAGTTCCAGCGAACGGGTCAACGCTGTAATTTTTTCATCTCCGCTCAAGATATATTGACCGAGATACATCAACGCGCGTGCCTGTTCGTAAGGCATGTTCGCTCGTTCCGCCTCCGCCAGAGACGCTTCCCATTCACGGCGCGCCTTGGCGGGGTTCCCATCCAGCCAGTGGAACCAGCCTTGATACAACATCAAACGCGGCGTTCCGAGCGGAAAAACTCCCGCAAATTTCCCCATTGCCTTGCAGGCTTTTTGCGCGGACGCGCGTTGTTTCGCATCTCCCAGTTCCCATGCGCTGAGGAAGACCTCCGCCACACCTGCGTAGCCTTCGATGGCGTAGGGAGCCGTCGGGTTGCCGGATGTTTTTTTGGCGGTGGCAGTTGCCAGGTCCAGAGCGCGAAGCGGATCGTTATTCCGCCAGTATGCCAGCGCCAGCGCACCAGAGGCGCGGATGTCGCTGGCAAGGTCGATGTTCTGTTCCAATAATTGTAGGGATGTTTCGTATCCTTCAATGGCTTCAGCAAGCGTGCCCGCTTTGGACCGTCTCAAAATAATCTCGGCGCGCAGGGTGTGCGACCAAACCTGCGGGATGACATCTTTGCGTCGGGTCGCGCGTTCCAATACTTCCGGGATGGTTTCCGACCCATAGCCGAATTCGCCCTGATGAAAGAGCATGATCGAAAGGATCGATTTGCTCTCGTCATAATGGCGCATGTCGCCGATGCGGGCGTCGATCTCGATGGCTTCCCTGATGCTTTTTATGCCGTCGTTCCACAGCGCCGCGCCGAGTTCGTAGATGGCACAGCCAGCCAGCGCGTAAGAGAGGGCGGGCAGGTCGTTGACATCGCGTCCCATGGCGTGGGAACGGTCGCGATAGGCGGTTGCCCAATCATGCTTCGGCAGGACGCCTGATACAACGCACATGCTGGCATAACTGCGGACGAGGCTGGGGGACTTCAAACCCGACCGTTCCGCGAGATTAAGCCCGGAGAGAACGCTGGAGATCAGCATGACAGGCTGGTTCATCTGGAAGTAGATCTGCCCGATGCGCACGAATGCCATGGCACCTTCCAGCAGTCTTGCTGTTTCGGTGTTGTCGAGATAGCTGGGCAGCGGTGCATCTTTGATGGGTTTGGGTTTTACGCGGAAGCGCACCTGCTTGATTGCCTCTCCCAGCAGGCTGGCGATCATCCCAAAGCCTTTATCGGATGTTTTCCAGCCCAGAATGTTCAACGCCCGTTTGAGATGCGCAAGGCTGTGAGGGAGTTCGCCCAGTCCGTAATGCGCCTCCGCCAGTTGACGTTCCCAGTGTGCGCGCTGTAATGCTGTCACCTGCACCTCGCCGCTTTTTGTCAGGCGCAGCGCCTCCTCGAAGAATTCGATGGCTTCGCGGTTCGCGAAGTTGCGCATGGCTTGTTCGCCTGCTTTTTCAAGATACTCCACTGCTTTGCGCTGGTTTTTCGCATTGAGCCAGTGATGGGCAAGCACGCCGTAATATGGCGAGAGATCATCCGCGAATGCCTGTTCGTACCAGTTCGCCACCGCTTGGTGGAATGCCTGACGCTGGGAAAAGGTCATCAGGTTGTACGCCACTTCCTGCGTGATGACATGCTTGAAAAGATAGGTCAGGTCGGGGATCTCGCTGTTGAGCGGCGTGAAATCCAATTTTCGCAAATATTCAAAGTAATTGCCGATCCGAGGCTTGTCCGAAGCAAGCGGATAGATCTCGTGCACTGCGCGCAGGGCAAAGATTCGCCCCACCACGCTGGCGGCTTTGAGCGCAAGTTGATGTGACGGCGGGAGGCGGTCGATGCGGCTTCTCACCACCCCCTGCACGGTATCGGGGAAGTTCAAGGCGCGCAGGTCAGATTCGGGCGCGACCCAGCACTCTCCATTTTCCACGCGGATGACTCCGCCCTCGTGCAGGGTCGATGCCAGTTCCTCGCTGAAGAAGGGATGTCCCTCCGCCTTGCTCAGGATCAGTTGCATCACTTGTTCCGGCAGACGTTTCACGTTCAACCGCTGGCAGATCAACGCCTCGATATCCGCCTGATTCATCTGGTCAAGCAGAATGTGACGCGTCTGGTCTTGATTGAGGATGATCTTGAGATACTCGGAGGTATCCTCCCTCATGCGGCGCGTCGTGATCGCAACCATGATTTTTGCGAGACTGCGGGTCGCCTCCACCGCCAATGCAAGTGATGATGAATCGAACCAGTGTGTGTCTTCCAATACCAACAGCTTGGGCGCATCGCCGATGAACAGCTTCAGGATGGCAATCAGCAGGCTGCGCGTATTTTCAGCGCGCACCTGACCAGTCATTTGTTCGGTGAGGGAATTGTCCTGGGTGTCAAGGCTCAGCAGAGGGGAGAGAAGAGGCGAACGATCCAGCAGGCTGGCATCATGTGTCCGTAACCACTCCCGTGCTTTTTCGCGGCGGCGTTCGCCGTCGTCCGCCGCATCCAACCCAAGGATGGTTTCGAAGACGGGACGCCAGGCATGATATGGCGTGGATTGTTCGATGGCATAGCCTGCGCCGACCACAATAGGGATGGCATTCTCCTGTGCATGTATGATCAAGTCGCTTATCAGGCGTGATTTTCCAATGCCCGCCTCCCCTTCGATCACCACCACATTGCTGGAACTTGCATCTATCTGTTGAAGCATGTCCTTCAGGAGCGCGCGCTCGGCTTCCCGCCCGATGATCTTTGATGCCGAGAAAAGTTTATCGGCGCGGGATGCATTTTTTTTGTCAATGGTCTCGAAGATCGTGACAGGCTTCGAGAGACCCTTGATGCTTACCTCGTCGACGGGTCTCCACTGGTAACTGCTCTGGGTCGCATCCGCGATACGCTGGGTGACGAGCATCATCCCGGGCGCGGCGATCTGCATCAGGCGT
This sequence comes from uncultured Anaerolinea sp., assembly GCA_964410375.1. Classification (GTDB taxonomy): domain Bacteria; phylum Chloroflexota; class Anaerolineae; order Anaerolineales; family Villigracilaceae; genus Villigracilis. Next base: position 3,076 of record CAYPHR010000005.1, read on the forward strand.
GCCGCGACATTCACTTCATTGCCAATGACCGAGAATTTGCGCCATTCGTCATTCCCAACCGAGCCGGACCAGATTGTTCCGCGGCTGACCCCGATCTGGATATTTTTGACGTGCTCCAATTCGGCGGGGATTTTTAACAAAGCGCGTGCCAAAGCCACCCCACGTGCAGGGTCATCTTCATGCGCATACAATGCGCCGACGGCGATATAGAAATAACTACCCTTGTCGCCAGTGGTGATGTCGATCAACGTGCCGCCGTAGCGGGTCGCGTTCTTTTGCACAAGCCGGATCAGGGCATCTAGTTTCCCCCCCGCCTGCAGATCAGCGTCATAATCAATTCCATCGAAGTGCATGAACATCGAAACCGATGGGCGCAACTGTGACAGGAATTGCTCTTGTCCATCGTTGATGTATTTATACACAAGCGGATGCAGCCATGGTCTGACTTGGTCCGCCCCCGGCGCAAGCGCGGCATCCCACGGCTGGGGATCGCTCATACGGTTCAGCCTGCCGATTACCGAAATGGTTGATCCATCCCCCGCCTGACGCTGCTCAAGCACATCCGCCTCATTACCTAACATTTGGGCTGTCTCTGCTGTGACGACGATCTCCCCTCGGTGAGCGAGCGTCTCTGCTGCATCGACTTTGTCCAGCAGCGAACCTGCCAGCACATCGAAGACCTGCACATCGGAGTCTCCCACCTGAAAACGGCGTGCCATCCCGCATGCCGCCGCGGACTTGATCGCCAACTCCACGGTCCCGCCGTTTGGCAGGGAAACAACCGAGAATCCCTTCATGGCATTCTGCATGGCGAATGCGGCGCTGACAGCGCGATGCGAGGCGGTCTTTTCGTCGCCGTCGAACCACGAGAGTAGTGAATCCCCTCCGCTCAGCACCACACTGCCGTGGTAACGATGTATCTTTTCGATCAACACGCCATAGAGGTTGTTTAGATGCCGCCCCAGTTCCTCCGCCCCATGCTGAAACCCAAGCGCCGTCATCAGCGCTTCGGTCAATTTGGTGAACCCCGAAATATCCGTGACCAACACAGCGCCGCGTACGGCTTCAGGCAGAACCTGTCCACTCGCCAGGGCATGGCGGCGGTCAATCGGTATATAAGCGCTGAACGGATCCATCGCGGCTCTCCTCGAGCGAGTTGATACAGACAAGCATGTTGAATTTTAATCGATATATCTTGATAATCTATGGCAAAATAGTCCCATGAACCAGAACGATATCATCCAAAGAACAGCGGAATACATTAAACAGGAATTTTCCGATGATTCATCGGGGCACGACTGGTGGCATATCTACCGCGTATGGAAGACCTCCGTTGTCATTTGTGATCAGGAAAAAGCGAATGCCTTCATTGTGCAACTTGCCGCCCTGCTCCATGACCTCGACGATTGGAAATTCAACGACTCCGACGAAGAGACTCCGCTTCGCGCCAAAGCCTGGCTTGAATCCTGCGGCGTGGACTCGGTCACCACCCAAGCCGTGTGCAACATCATCATGCACATCTCCTACAAAGGCGCGGGCGTCGCGAACAAAATGGACTCGCTCGAAGGTTTCATCGTCCAGGACGCTGACCGTCTCGATGCCATCGGAGCCATCGGCATCGGGCGAGCCTTCGCTTACGGCGGCTACAAGAACCGTCCGCTCTACGACCCTGACTCGCCGCCCACAATGCATGCCAGTTTCGAAGCATATAAAAACAGCAAAAGCGCAACCATCAACCACTTTTACGAAAAACTGCTTTTACTTAAAGACAGGATGAACACCCCCGCCGCCAAACGCATTGCCGAACAGCGGCATGATGTGATGGTGAAATTCCTCGATCAATTTATGAAAGAATGGGACGGATTGGACGGGTAGCCCAGATCACTTTTTCAATTCGAATACCAATGCTCGTTCTGACTTATACATAAGTTCATGCGAAGTCGAAATCTGCGCGGATTCCCCCAAGCGTTTCAGTGAATCTGCCAACCCATTTTGATTTCCCTCGCGCGGGATCATTACAATTAAATAATCGTAATCAACATCGTTCTCTTCGACCCATTCATCCACGCAGGCGATATCTGCGCAATGTTGGAACAACGTTAATTGTTCATGCCAAGGAAAAAAATTCTCCGCGAGAGTCCACTCGAGACCTTGTAAAGTGGTTGTACTCTTCTGTCCTGTCAACGCAGGGAACCATTCTTGCAATGGATCGGTCATTGAAAACTCGCGTCCTGTTGCCAGAAGAAACGTCGCGCCTTCAGTCGTGTTTTCATTCACCCATTTGATCATCTCCAACTCACCCGCCTTCAAACTTGTATTGACCAGTTGAAAATCAAAGATGACGGCAGTCATGACGAAGTAAACAACCAGCCCCATCCATAGGATCTGAACCCTGTGCCTCGTAAACAGAACTTCAGCCTGTTCGCTGTCCATTCGGCTGATCCAACCTGAAAATTTGACCAGCCCCATCCCTGCCAGCGTGGCAAGTGACAACAATGCGATCCCCTCGCCTCCACGCGGATCGATCAACAAAGCCAAAAAAGCCCATGCAAACAAGAAATAACTTTTTTGCCTGAGCGTCAGGAAAATTCCAATGAATGCCAGAAAAAGAATGGGCAGAAATAGAATATCACCCAATCCGTCGAATTTCAGGATGCCAAGGTAGGATTCCAATGTCCGCTGGCTGGTTTGCCCCGCGGAGATGAACGGCTCGATACCATGACGCGCAAGTATCGTCCCCCACCACGGGGAACTGAGCAATGCCACCCCAAGACCGGTGGAAAATGCAGAGATGAATCCGCGTTTGTTCAAGCCGAAGAACAGGAACAGCAGGAAGCCGCCCAGCGCCGCATGTAACGCCGTCTGCGGATGGCTGATCACTGTGCCTGCGCCGAACAAGATTGTGAGAAAAAGATGACTGCGCTTGGGGTTTCTAAAGAGCAGAATCGCCTGCCACAACATCAATAGTAAAAACAACATGCCAAACGCGCGGGTGATGCCTCCACCCATGATCTGCCAGACGAAGGCGCGCGGTGAAAGCGCGTAGATCAATGTTGCCAGCGATGCAGATGTGCGCGAGTTGATAATCTCTTTGGCGAAAAGATAAAAGACGAGGATGGAGAGAGAGTTGATAACAGCCGGAAGGTAGAGAAAGATGACTAGGTCAGAATCAGGTATGAGCGAGGAAAGAAGCGCGGCAATGTAAAATCCGAAGGGAGGATAGGCGAAGGGGATATCCGCATGGTTGTAGTTCGTAAAGTGTGGAAGCGCGTATCCGTTCGCTTTCAGGTCCTGCGCCATCGTGAAGAACATGCCGCCGTCGTTGAGGGGGAAGCCGTTGGCGGTGGCGGGATAAAAACGGACGACGATGCCGAAAAGGATGGCGGTAAAAAGCAACAGGGCTGGGAGGTCGAGTTTGCGGCTCATGCGCAGATTATAAGCCTTGACACCATCCCATTTTTGCGGATAATTACAATCAATCAAAAAAAGGCAGTGACAGAGGAAAGTAGGCTGGCGGAAGCCGTCAGAGATGTGCAAGGCAAGCGGTGAAATTGCACTCGCCCGAAACCAGTTGAAGTTCCCTCTCGAGCCGTTCAGGTGAATGATTTTCTAGTAGTCTGAGCCGCAATCCCGGCGTTATGTGGGAAGCCGATGTTGGTCGGCGCAAAGTGAGCCTGAGCCTTAAACGGCGAGTGCTAATTTGGGTGGTACCGCGGGAATTTGCTCCCGTCCCATTGTGGACGGGAGTTTTTGTTTGTATCTATCCGTCATTGCGAGGGCGGTGTTCTTCCGCCTGAAGCAATCTCGTGATTTGGCAGGAGATTGCTTCGTCGGGCGATAGCCCTCCCCGCAATGACGAGAATATCGGAGGCATGTATGCAGGAGAAATTGAACGAAATCGAAAAAGCCGCATTGGATGCGCTTGCTGGTGTGGCTGACCCAGCCGCGTTGGATGCGTGGCGGGTGGCGCATCTCGGACGCAGTTCTGAATTGATGATGGTCTTTGCGGGGTTGGGAAAACTCTCGAAGGAGGAGCGACCGGTCATCGGTCAGGCGGCGAATCGCGTCAAAGTGGCGCTTGAGTCCGCGCTGGAGGAAAAGTCTAAGGCGGTGAAGCAAACCATGCTGACGAAATCCCTTGCCGAAGAAAAACTGGATGTGACCCTGCCCGGGCGCGTCAAGCACATCGGACGTCTGCATCCATCCACCCAGCAGTTGCGCCGTGTTTTGTCCATTCTGGCTGAGATGGGTTTTCAGGTGTACACCTCGCGCGAGGTGGAAACGGATGAGATAAATTTCCAGTTTCTCAACTTCCCGCCGCATCACCCCGCGCGTGAGATGCAGGATACGTTTTTCGTGGCGGCGGAGGGACGCGGCGATAACCCGATCCTGATGCGGACGCATACGTCGCCGGGGCAGATCCGCGCGATGCGTGAGTTCGCCGCAACAGACCCGCAGAATCCGCCGCCGATCCGCATCGCCCTACCCGGAATGTGTTTCCGTTATGAGCAGATCACGGCTCGCTCAGAGATCCAGTTCAACCAGGTGGAAGGTCTCGCGGTTGGAAAGAACATCACTTTCGCGGACTTGAAAGGCACGCTGACCGACTTCGTCCGCCGTATGTTCGGCGAACATGCAAGGTTGCGTTTCCGCGCTTCGTACTTCCCGTTCACGGAGCCAAGCGCCGAAGTGGACGTGGAATGTTTCGTGTGCGGCGGCGCGGGATGTGCGGTTTGCAAGAATTCGGGCTGGCTGGAGATCCTCGGCTGCGGCATGGTGCATCCCAATGTGTTGACGGCTGGCGGCTACGACCCGAAGGTCTACACGGGCTATGCCTGGGGCATGGGACCCGAACGCCAGTTGATGCTGAGGAACAAAGTTCATGACATCCGTTACTTCTGGGGTAACGATGTACGGTTCTTGGAGCAGTTCTAGTTTTTCACCGCGAAGAGCACGAAGGACGCAAAGAAGATGAAAGAAGAAAGAATCTTGGCGGACTCGGCGTGCCTGGCGGTTGAATAAAGGATGTGAATTATGAAGATACCTCTCTCATGGCTGAAAGATTTCATTGACCTCGATGGATTGTCCGTCGAAGATATTGCGCGCAAACTCACCCTCGCCGGCTTGGAAGTGGACGAGATCCTGTACGTCGGTCTGCCCATGCCGGTCTACAAGGAAGACGAAAAGCACGATTTCAAGACCAACGGCATCGCATGGGACCGCGAAAAGATCGTCGTAGGTGAAATCCGCGAAGTAAAGCCGCATCCCAACGCGGACAAGTTAACCCTGCTCGACCTGTACGACGGTCAGCAGGACCAGGTCGTGTTGACTGGCGCGCCGAACATCTTCCATCTTAAAGGCACGGGCAAGCTGGACAAGCCCATCAAGGTGGCGTACGCAAAGGAAGGCTCGACTCTCTACGACGGCCACACCGATGGACAGGTCTTGATGACCCTCAAACGCGCCAAGATCCGCGGCGTGGAGTCGTATTCGATGGCTTGCTCCGAAAAGGAACTCGGCATTTCCGAAGAGCACGATGGCATCATCATCTTCGATGACGACGCGCCTGTCGGAATGCCGCTCGTGGATTACATGGGCGACGCCGTGCTGGACATTTCCATCCTGCCGAACATGGCTCGCAATGCGAATGTCATCGGGATTGCGCGGGAACTGGCGGCAATGCTTGGACGTGAGCTAAAGAAGCCTGAAACCAAACTGAACGTCAGCGGACAATCCGTGCAGGAACTGGCTGAAATCGAGATTACCAATCCCGAACTCAATCCGCGCTTCGTCCTCGGATTGATCCGCGATGTCGAAATCAAGCCCAGCCCGTATCAAATTCAACGCAGGTTGAGACTGGCAGGCATCCGGCCGATCAACAATGTGGTGGATGCGACCAACTACGCCATGCTCGAACTCGGCGAACCGCTCCACGCTTTTGATTACGATGTGCTGAAAAAACGCGCAGGTGACAAGAAGGTGAAGATCATCACCCGCACTGCAAAGGATGGCGAGAAACTCACCACGCTCGATGATGTCGAACGAACGCTCACATCTTCGAATGTGCTGGTTTGTGACGAGAAAGGCTCGCTCTCCATTGCAGGTGTGATGGGCGGCGCAGAATCCGAAGTGACCGACTCCACCAAGAACATCCTGCTCGAAGGCGCGGCGTGGAATTTCATCAACATCCGCCGCACCGCAAAACAGCACGGACTTCCATCCGAAGCCTCGTTCCGCTTCTCGCGCGGCGTACATCCTGCATTGGCGGAACACGGTGTCAAACTCGGCTTGAAATACATGGCGGAATGGTCCGGCGGCGCGGTCGCCCCCGACCTCGTGGATGCGTATCCGCTCCCGCCGAAGGATGCGATGGTGGAAATCACCATGAATGACATCAAACGCTGGCTCGGCATCGACCTCACGCTCGAGCAAACCGCCAACCTGCTTTCGCATCTTGAATTCAAATGCGAAGTGAAAGGCGATACATTACAGGTCGCTGCCCCTCCGCACCGCATGGACATCGGCGAAGGCATCGTCGGCGTTGCGGACGTGCTCGAAGAAGTCGCGCGCAGTTACGGCTATGACAACATCCCGACCACCACCATGGCAGACCCGCTCCCGCCGCAAATCGGCAATCCGCTACACGAGCGGGAGGAGCATCTCCGCGACCTGCTCGTTGCGCTCGGCTTGCAGGAAGTCGTCACCTATCGTATGACATCCGTCGAAAAAGAAGCGCGCATCGCAAAACACGACGACTATGTCCGCATCGCCAACCCCACCACGCCCGACAAGAACGTCCTGCGCCGCAGCCTCATCGCCTCCGTGCTCGACACGCTTGAGAAAAACATCCGCTACAGTGAAGCCTTCTCCTTCTTCGAGATCGGACCTGTCTTCGAACCAATCAAAAACGATTTACCCAACGAGCCGCGCAAACTCGCCATTGTGATGACGGGTCTCCGCGAAGCGACCGCTTGGGACGTGAAGGAATCTGCAAAGATGGACTTCTTCGATTTGAAGGGACGCCTCGAACTCATGTTGAGCGGGTTGCGCCTCACAGACATCTCCTATACTGCGACCGATTCCTACTCTCATCTCCACCCGGGCAAAGCCGCCGAAGTCAAAGCGCATGGACAGGTCATCGGTGCGTTTGGTGAACTGCATCCGCTGGTGAAGGACCAGTACGAACTGGGCGATTCTCCCGTCCTCGTCGCTGAATTCGACCTCGACCTGATGCGCAGTCTCGAACCGACGTACGGCATCAAGACCATCCCTGAGACACCGCCCATCTACGAAGACATTGCCGTCATCGTGGATGAATCAGTGTTGGCTGAAACCGTCGAAGCATTGATCAGGCAGACGGGAGGACGAAGCGTGACCGATGTCCGCTTGTTCGACCTGTATCGCGATGAAAAGATCGGCGCGGGAAAAAAGTCACTGGCGTATGCATTGACTTATCAAGCGGAAGGCAAGACCATGACCGACGCCGAAGCCGCCGCCATCCGCAAGAAGATCGTCAAACGGTTGGAGCACGAAGTCGGCGCGAAACTGCGCAGTTGATGGTTGAGTAACGGCGGGGGATGCGCCGTTTATCGAAATCAGTACCAACGGGATGCAGGAAGTTTCTTGCATCCCGTTTTTATCTCATGTATACTGCCTGAAACCAATTTACAAAGGAGATGAGATATGGACCAGAAAACAAAAGGCATTATTGCCACCGTCGCCGCCGTGTTGTTATGCGGATGTCCGGGTTTGTTCATGTGTTTTTTTGGTGCGACAACCCTCATGGCAAGCACCGTACCCGGGGCGGATATTAACGTCTTCGGTAGCAGCGACCCGGGCTCGGCAATGACCATGGGTGCCGTATTTTTATGTCTTTCCCTTATTATGATCCTGATTCCCGTTGGTGTTGGATTCGCCATGTTCCGCAAGAAGCCGGAAGCCGTTCCTGTCAGCGACGAGCCGTTGCCGCCGACTTCGTAAATGAATAAAAAATCCTCCGGCAAAACCGGAGGATTTTTGTTTTAGTTGACAATGATCGTCAGGTTCATGGAGCAGAATGTTGTGCTTCCCATTCGTATGCGCCATGTTGTTGAGTATGTTCCCGGATCGGATGGCGCCCGCATGCTCACCGTCAACTCGACGGATGCGCGCGGGGCGACATTTACTTCAAAATCGTAGAGCGGCTGCCGGTGGATCCTTGAACCGCTGATGTACAGATAGTCCATGCTGTTGCGATCCCACTCCTTGACGCCGACATTGACCACTTCCCATTTTGCGTCGAAGTTTGCGCCTCTTGCGATGATGCTGTTATTCTCCGGCGTTTGGGAGAAAACCTGACAGGCATAGTCCGCCGAAACGGGAACGATGGTCACCGGCGTGATGGTGAAAGTGAGCGTGGGCAACAGGAAGATAAAGGTCGGGGTGGGCGTTTCCGTTGCGGTGTGGGTCGGACGCGGTGTGGATGTCGGTGTAGATGTGGGCGGCTGGACCAATCCGGTCTGGGTGGCTGCCGCATCCGCTGTTTGGACGATGGCGGTCTGCAGCGAATTTGGGTCGAACGTGGGAAGAGGTTCAGGCGCGGATGGAAGCGTTGGCAGGGCTGGAACACACGCAAGCATGAGTGCCAGCATTGCAAAGAGGGAAAACAGGGTGCGCTTGCGCCGGATCATGATTCCTCAGCCTGTTATTTTACGTTGATCGCCACATACGGATAGCACAACTGGCCGTCCAGTGTCCACGTCATGACGTGGAAGCCGCGCTTGTCGGGGGCTTTCGCATCCAGATCGACGACATAGGATTGTCCCGGAGCCAGCGCCACGGGAATCTCGACCCGCAGTACGTTCGACATTTTGGGACCGCTGAAGTATTTCACGTCGATGCCTTTGGGCAGGGTCTTTGTGCCGGTGTTGACGATGGTCCATTTGATGTCGAATTTCGCGCCGCGGTTGTACTCGGTATTGTCCTTTGGTCTTCGGTTGATCGCATTGCATGCATATTCCGCCGGTCTCGGTGCGCTGCTACCAGATGTCGGCGCGTACCCTGTTGCGGTGGGCACGAGCATGGTTGGGGTTGGAATATCGAGCGGTACGCTGGTTGGTACAAGTGTGGGCACTTCTGTTGGAGTGGATTCCATCACAGCGGTCGGTGTGGACTCTGCTTGTTGCGCTGCGACTGTCAACGCCACGGATTCCTCGATCTGGTTTTGGCTGGTCTGCATTGCCTGTGCAACGGCGGTGTTGATCTGCGGCTGCATGTCAACAGGCGTCTGGGCAGGCAGGCATGCCGCCAGAACGAAAATAAGCGCAGTCAATATTGTCATTTTGATTCGCATACGAATCTCCTTTTGGTACGGGCATACCTGGCAGGTTTCTGCAACCTGTCAGGTATTATCATTTTAATCCGTTTCGCCGGAACCGATTCCCTTTGGTTTCCACTTATTCTCATCTTTCAGACGGTGCTGGATGCCGCCGCGGTCGTGCAGTTGGTCGAAACCTTCGGGCTTGATGAACATCTCTTCGCCGTCAAGCAGGGCAGTGAGACCGGTCTGGCCGGGTTCGGGGCGTTTGAGTCCCTTGAACTTCGCCGCATCGGACGGGATGTAATCGGTGGGCTCCTCGTAGGTGGTGATGTAGCCTTCGTAGTTGCGCAGGATGACCTTGTGGTCGGACATGCTCAACAGGTAGTTGGGCATCAGCGGGATCTTCCCGCCGCCGCCCGGCGCATCCACGATGAATTGCGGAACGGCATAGCCGGAGGTATGTCCGCGCAGACCTTCCATGATCTCGATGCCCTTGGCGACCGGGGTGCGGAAGTGTCCCGCGCCTTCCACAAGATCGCATTGATAAAGGTAGTATGGACGCACACGGATGCGGACGAGGTCCTGCACCAACTGACGCTGGATGTGAACATTATCGTTCACGCCTGCCAGCAGAACGGATTGATTGCCGAGCGGAATTCCGGCTTTTGTAAGACGATCTGTGGCGTCCGCAAGTTCCTTCGAGATCTCGCTCGGGTGGTTGACATGGATATTCAGCCAGAGCGGGTGGAATTTTGCCAGCATGTCGCACAGTTCCTGTGTGACGCGCATCGGCATAAAGACCGGTACGCGCGAACCGATGCGGACAATCTCGATATGCGGAATTTCGCGCAGACGGGTGAGCAATTCCTCGAGGACTTTCGGCGCCAGTACGAGCGGGTCGCCGCCGGAGAGCAGCACGTCGCGCACCTGCGGCGTGCGCTTGAGGTATTCGATCTGCATCTCGAATTCCTCGCGTTTGAACGTCTGTCCCGGGTCGCCGACGATGCGCGAGCGCGTGCAGTAGCGGCAGTACGAGGCGCACTGGGTCGTGACCAGCATGAGCACCCTGTCAGGATACCGATGGACCAGCCCCGGCACGGGAGAGTGGCGGTCTTCCGCGAGGGAGTCTTCCATCATGGCGGTAAAGGATTGCATTTCCTCCGCAACGGGGATGACCTGTTTGCGGATGGGGTCGTTCGGGTCTTCGGGGTCGATCAGGGAGATGAAGTATGGCGTTATATCCACACGGAACAAGCCCTGCGTTTGCAGCGCCTTGCGCTCGCTCTCGGTGAGCAGGAGAACTTTTTCAATTTCCTCGACTGTGTTCAGGCGGTGACTCAACTGCCAGCGCCAATCGTTCCATTTTTCGTCCGGTACATCGGCATAGATCTTTGCTCGTTTTGATACAAACTCGGTTTTCATGGGGTTCCTCCAAAATTAATAAGTCAAGACTCGGATTCGACGAAAAGCATCACTCACACAGGAGGATCATGGTCGGGGCGAAAGAAACCGGCGAATTTTACGATCATGAATATCATTGTAAAAGCAAACGGAATGCGGGTCAATGTCCCCCTGTTTTCACGGGTACAATTGGGTGAAAAGGAGCGAAATCATGACCCTTGAAGGCACACATGGCTACTGGGGTGACCTCCATCGCCCCGAACTGACTCCCGAACAAACCGATTTCACCGTCATCGGCATCCCGTTTGACGGGCTTGCCAGCGCACGGAAGGGAGCGGCTCTCGCGCCTGAACGTTTGCGTTACTGGTCGCGGCATCTGACGCCGTACAGCGAAGACCGGACGCGCCTGAAGAATTTGACCGTTTGTGATCTTGGGGACATTAAGATCACGCATCCAGAATCAGACTTTGAGCTGGTGCGCCGTCAGGTGGCGGATCTGCCGAACATGCCGATCCTTCTCGGCGGTGACCATTCGGTGACCATCCCCATCCTGCACGGACAGCGCGAACGCTACAAAGACCTTCGTCTTGGCGTGCTGTGGGTGGATGCCCATCCCGATTTGTGCGATGTCTTCGACGGTTCGCGCCTTTCCCATGCCAATACCATGCGCCGCGCATTGGATTTCGGCATCGAGCCGCATGACGTGTGCATGGTCGGTTTGCGCTCGTGGGAGGAGCAGGAAATTGACCTGATCGAGAATGGCGGCATCCACGTCTACACCGCCGCGGACGTGGCGGAGCGCGGTATGAGAAAAGTGGCAGACAGCGTCTACAACATCCTCAACGATTGCGATGCCGTGCACATCTCGCTGGATATTGACTGCCTCGACCCGTCCGCTGCGCCGGGCACGGGCATCCCTGAATTCGGCGGCTTGACTTCGCGTGATGTGCTTACCCTTATCAAGGGCATGCAAGGGCTTTCGCTCGTCGGCTTGGATGTGGTGGAGATCGCCCCGCCGCTCGACCCGTCAGAATCAACGGTTTTTGCAGGCTTGAAGATCATCATGGAATATATCGCCGTCATTGCGCGCGAGAAACAAAAGGCAGGTTAAACGAATGGAAATTGAACTTAATGAACTGGAAATCACCAGAAACCCCGCGGAGAACCGTTTCGAAGTCTGGATCGATGGTCAGCTATCGAAACTCGATTACATCGAAGATGGTAATACCATTGTGATGACCCACGTCGGCGTACACCCCGAGCATCGCGGCGGTGGCGTGGCAGGCAGGATCACCCAGGTTGCATTGGAATACGCGAAGCAAAGGAATCTGCGCGTGATCCCCATGTGTTCCTATGTGGCGTCCTACATCCGCAGGAATCCGCAATATATTGAATTGACAAAAAATCAGGGGAATTAATATGGCAGGGCGGACAAACATCCGCCCTGATTAACAAATCCTCGGCAGCATTTCGCCGGGGAGCATATCCACCAGTCTCGTTCCCCCGATGGCTGTTTTCAATCTGACCTGTGATTTTCCAGTCCCGATCACCCTTCCGATGATCGCGGCATCTTCACCGTATTTCGTGCGTCGCATCGCGGATAAAACCCTCTCCGCGTCATCATCTTTCACAAACGCGACCAATTTCCCCTCGTTCGCCACAAACAATGGATCGAATCCCAGCATTTCGCATGCCGCCTTGACCGCAGGCTTGTACGGCAGTTTTTCCTCTTCGATCTCAATCGTCACATTCGACTGCTCGGAAATCTCGACCAATGACGTAGCCAACCCGCCGCGGGTGGGATCGCGCAGGACGTGGATGTCTCCCGCCGCGAGCATCGCCTCCACCAGATGGTTGAGCGGGGCAACGTCGCTTTCGAGCGCGGTTTCAAACCCCAGATCCTCCCGCGCCGACAAGACCGCAATGCCGTGATCGCCGATCGTCCCGGAGACGATAATCACATCGCCTTCCTTTGCATTCGCGCCGGAGATGTTCACGCCATCTGCGATCATCCCCACGCCGGATGTATTGATGAACAACTTGTCCGCGCCGCCTTTTTGCACCACTTTCGTATCACCCGCTGCAATGTAAACGCCCGCTTCCTTCGCCGCCGCCTGCATAGAAGCGACAACTCTCTGCAAGGTTTCAAAGGGCAAGCCTTCTTCCAAAACGAATCCACACGTGAGCGCAATCGGTTTTGCGCCGACCATCGCCAGATCGTTCACTGTTCCACAAATCGCCAAACGCCCAATGTCGCCGCCGGGGAAGAACAATGGCGAGACGACATGCGAGTCGGTTGTCAACGCGAAACGCGCGCCATTCATTTCGACCACCGCCGAATCATCCAGCGAGCGCGGAGCGGCGGTTCCAAAATCGGGGAGAAAAAGCCGCCGAAGCAGGTCGCGACTCAAGGTCCCGCCGGAGCCGTGCCCGAGGATCACCGTCTCGGTTGGGCGGATCGGCACGGGGCAGGTATATCCCTCAAAGTCAAATTCATTCATGGGTCAATTCCCGATGATATTTGTAATATGCGGCGCACGCGCCCTCCGCCGAAACCATCGGCGCGCCGAGCGGCGTTTGCGGCGTGCATTCCTTCCCAAAGGCAGGGCAGCCTGTCGGCTTCTTCAAGCCCTGCAAAATTTCGCCCGCGATGCACAAGGGCGACTCTTGCGTGAGGATGTCCCCCACGTCGAATTTTTTTTCCGCATCGAAGTCGGCGAATTCGGGTCTCACGTTCCAGCCGCTTTGTGGGATGACTCCGATGCCGCGCCATTTCCGATCTACAGATTGGAAGACGCTTCGGATCGTGTTTTGGGCTGATTCGTTGCCCCCGAACTTGACCGCCCGCTGATATTGATTATCCGCAGCGGATTCGCCTGCTTCGAGTTGCTTGATCGCCGATACCATGCCATTGAGAAGATCGATCGGCTCGAAGCCCGTGACAACGATTGGCACGCGATATTTCTCCGCGATGGGCGGATATTCGTGGAAGCCCATCACCGCGCAGACATGCCCCGCCGCAAGAAACGCCTGCACGCGGTTGGACTTGGAACCGAGAATTGCCTCCATTGCAGGCGGCACGCGGACGTGCGAAGTGATGACGGAAAAGTTTTTTATGTTTTTATTCTTCGCTTGCAGGACCGCCATTGCGTTGGCGGGCGCGGTGGTTTCAAAGCCGATGGCAAAGAACACGACTTCCTTATCGGGGTTGGCTTCGGCAAGCCCGAGAGCATCAAGCGGCGAATAGACCACGCGCACATCCCCGCCCTTTGCGCGGACGGAGAACAGATCTTGTGTTGAGCCGGGCACACGCAGCATGTCGCCATACGAGGTGAAGATCACATCGGGGCGCGAGGCAATGGCGATGGCTTTGTCAATTTGCTCGAGCGGAGTGACACACACGGGACAGCCCGGTCCATGTACGAGTTCGATCTGCGGCGGGAGCATGGCGTCGAGTCCGTGATGCAGGAAGGCATGAGTCTGTCCGCCGCAGATTTCCATGATGACCCAGTCTTGGGTGGTAATGGATGCAATTCCGCGCAGCAGGGCTTTTACTTTTTCAGGATCGCGGTATTCATCCAGATATTTCATTCTCGAAATCCGCTACTTCCTTGATCAACTTCAAGGTTTCCTGCGCTTCCTCTTCGTCCATGAGGCTGATGGCAAAACCGACGTGGATCAGCGCATAATCCCCGATCTTTGCTTCGGGAACATACGCAAGACAGACTTCCTTGACGATGCCGCCGAAGTCGATCTTTGCCATGCGGAGGTTGTCTTTTTCGTAGATGTCGGTCAGTTTACCGGGAATGGCAAGGCACATATAAAACTTCCTTTCTTCTGTCTTTGTGAGGGCGTTAGCCCGAAGTAATCTCCCATGAATTTGGGGATTGCTTCGCCGCACTCGCCATTTGAGGCTCGCGGCTCGCAATGACATTGGCTATGACAGCCTGACCCAATGCAAGACCGCCGTCGTTGGTTGGGACTTGTTTGTGGAAATATACGACGAAGTCTTCCTTCTCCAAGCCATCGCGGACGAGTCCGAGCAATATTTGATTTTGCCACACGCCGCCGGAGAGTGCGACTTCGTTCAGATTGGTTCTCTTGCGGGCTTGCTTGCAAATGTCCATCGAAATTTGCGCAATGGTCTTGTGGAATTTCGCGCCGATCATGCCGATGGCTTCGTTCGCGCGGATGTCGCGGAGGATGGCGGCGAATAATTCTTTAACTTTTATTGTTTCGGCAATCGTGTATGGATATATGTCTGCGGATGCGATGAACGGCTTGGAGAGAACTTCCATCTCGATGGCGGCTTGCGCTTCGTACGTGACCTCGCTTCTGACTCCGCTGATGCTTGCTATTGCATCGAACAGACGTCCCATCGAGGATGTGAGCGGGGAATAGAGTTTTTTGTCCACTTGCTGTTGGACGATGGTGATTGCCTGCATGTCGATCTTCTGCAGGAAGGGCAGATCGGCAATATCAAGCCCCAGCGCATGGGCGTAGCCGACAGCGATACGCCACGGGTGGCGGATAGCAGAGTCACCACCGGGGAGAGGTAAATATTCAAGGTGGGCAAACCGCTCGAAGTCCGAGTAGGAGGCGATGAGAGCCTCCCCGCCCCAGATTGCACCATCGGTTCCGTACCCCGTGCCGTCGAAGGAGAGACCGATTACGCGCCGATCTTCCAGCCCGTTATCTGCCATGCAGGCGGCGATGTGGGCGTGGTGATGTTGGATAGCGATTTGCGGGATGCCCTGTTTTTTTGCGTAGTGCGTAGTGAAATAGTTGGGATGCAAATCATGGGCAATGCGTTCCGGCTGGACGCGGAAGATGTGCGAAAGATGCTTTACGCCCTGTTCGAACGATTCATAGGTTTCGGCGTTTTCCATGTCGCCAATATGGTGGCTGAGGAAGGCATAACCGTCACGCGCGAGGCAGAAGGTATTCTTGAGTTCGCCGCCGGCGGCAAGGATCGGCTTTACAGCGAAGGGAAGCTGCACAGGATAAGGGGCGTAGCCGCGTGAACGTCGTAGAAAGTGAAAAGTGGCAAGCGGCAAATCTTTCAACTTTCCACTTTCCACCCGCACCACCGAATCATCACATCTCACATGAATGGGACGATCATGCAGGATGAATGCATCGGCAAGCGGGGAGAGCCGCTCGAGCGCTTCTTCATTTTCGATGGCAATGGGTTCTTCACTGAGATTACCGCTGGTCATTACAAGGACAGCGGGAGCGGGTTCGCGTGCAAGGATGGGGTCGGTCTGGTTGAGAAGCAGGTGATGCAGGGGCGTGTATGGCAGCATGAAGCCAAGCGTATCCATATTTGGCGCCACGCTTGTAAAATTTGTATTTCTTTTTTTCTCAAGCAAAACGATGGGCTTTTCGCGGCTGGTCAACAGGCCGGCTTCGGCTTCATTGATCTTGCAGATCGTTTCGATGGTCTCCAGGGTTGCTGCCATTAAGGCGAACGGTTTGCCCACACGTCCCTTGCGGTGGCGAAGTTCCTCGACCGCATAGGCATTGTTCGCGTCACAAGCAAGGTGGAATCCGCCGAGCCCCTTGACGGCAATAATCTTCCCCTCCCGCAGTAGCCGGCGGGTTTTCAAGATGGCGTGAATGCGGTATTCGATGGTGGAGATCCTGGAATCGGGAGGGTTGGTGTGAGAATCTCTGAGCGTGACAAAGGGTCCGCAGGTGGGGCAGGCGACAGGTTGGGCATGGAAGCGGCGATCCAGCGGGTTTTCGTATTCGGCGCGGCAGTTGTCGCATAGCGGGAAATCCGCCATGGTGGTGTTTGGGCGGTCGTAGGGGATGTCCTTGATGATGGTGAAGCGTGGTCCGCAGTTGGTGCAGTTGATGAAGGGATAGAGGTAGCGCCTGTCATTTGGATCGAATAGCTCGCGCTCGCAATCCGCGCAGACGGCTGTATCCGGTGAAATGGGCTGATACGCCCCTGAAATCGCTGCGGACTCGCGGATTTCGAAATCCGTGTATTGGATGTTGGAGAGTTCGACCCGCGTCAGGTCGAGCGAATCGATCTTTGCGAGCGGAGGTTTTTCATCGGAGAGTGATTTGACGAACTGGTCAATGTTTCCCGTGTTGCCGTCAATGAGAATTTCCACACCGTTCGATGTGTTCCGCACCCAGCCGCGCAGGTCGAGCCGCTTTGCCAATCCATATACAAATGGACGGAAGCCAACTCCCTGTACGATCCCGCTCACGCGAACGTGCATTGTCGTCATCATTTTTCGCTGCTTCTGTTTGTGGTCACTTTTTCGACCAGCCAGTCTGCCCAGGCATCCATCCCTTCGCCCGTCTTGCAGGAAACGGGGAAGACAGTCACGCCGGGGTTGAGAATCTCCACACCTTGCTGGAAGTATTCCATGCTGAATGGCACATAGGGCAGCAGGTCGATCTTATTGATGATAAGCGCCTGCATGCCCATGTACATGCCGGGATATTTGTACGGTTTATCGTCGCCTTCGGGGATGGATGCGATCAGAACGTTCAGGTGCGTGCCGATCTGAAAATTCGCGGGGCAGACCAGGTTGCCGACGTTCTCAACAAGTATCAGGTCCAGGTCTTGAAGCGGAAGCGCGGGCAGGGCGTCCGCCAGCATGACCGCATCCAGGTGACATTCGCCGCCGGTATTGATCTGCACGGCGGGAAGTCCCGCCGCCATCGCCTTTTCTGCATCAATGGACGTGGCGAGATCGCCTTCGATCACGCCGAGTTTCAGTCGTCCGTTCAATGCGTCGAGCGTTTTGAGAATAAAACTGGTCTTGCCCGCGCCGGGCGATGCCATGATGTTGATCGCGTACACGCCTGCCCGATCGAGCAGTGCGCGGTTATTTTCCGCGATACTGTCATTCGCGGACATGATCTTCTCGATAATCGGAATGCGGGTGCTCATATTAAATCTCCGATAAATTATTCAACATCAATACTTTCCACTTGAAACTCATTGCCTTTGCTGATGCGCACAGAGATGCTGGAACATGATGGACAGGCGAACGTCTCGCCGTTCGGGCGGAAGACATGCCCGCAGGCACGGCAGGTCATTTCACCGGGGATCCGTTCGAAGTGCAGCGTTGAACCTTCTGCCGGGGTGTCCTTCGAGATGATGTCCCAATAGAATTGGATCGAATCATCTACAATGGACGAGAACTGACCGATCACCAGATTGATCTTTTTTACCTTTCTGGCGCCGGCATTCTTCACCGCAATATCCAGAATACCTTGCGTAATGGAAAGCTCGTGCATCATATTAAAATTACCCCCTTCATGGTCTTATTCCAAGATGGTTAATGTCACT
Source organism: uncultured Anaerolinea sp. (assembly GCA_964410375.1). Lineage (GTDB taxonomy): Bacteria > Chloroflexota > Anaerolineae > Anaerolineales > Villigracilaceae > Villigracilis. The sequence continues at coordinate 21,093 of CAYPHR010000005.1, forward strand.
GCTATGGCTGATATTCTTCTTTGCGCTTTATGACTTGTCTGAGCAAATCAATGACAATATGAGCGGCGAACGAAACCGCTTCCGCAACAGGCGGCGAAAGTTCCTCGCTAAAGTCATATGCCCGGTTTGTCGCGATCCCAATGACCTCCACATCATTTGGCAGTTTTGCGCCCATCGACCTGCCCAACTCGATCGCATTCTGAAGCGAAGTGTCATGTGCGCTGGCAGTGTGGAAGGCGGAATAATTCGGCAGGTCGCTCAACTTTAAGATCATAATGGAGCCGGGCTGGTCATTCGACGCAAACGCATCCACTAGGATCGCGCGATCATAGCCGATCAAATGCTCCATCAATCCCAGTCCGCCTAATGACAGGCATTGGATGTCCGCCGGAACATCGGGCGTCAACTGTTTTTTGACCTCTTCAATGACCTTCCAGCCGACACCGTCATCACCAAGGATTGGATTGCCGAGCCCCACCACGATGGTTTTCATATCGACGCTCGCTTCATTCCCAGCCGGGACCTGATCCTGTTCAACAAAACTGCCTCAACACCTCAAGCGGATTCCCGTCCGCGTCAAATATTGTGATCTCCAACGGCATCTGTCCCGGCAGGGAATGGGTCGCGCACCCAAAGCACGGATCATAGGCGCGGAACGCCATCTCCACCATGTTGAGCAGACCTTCGTTGACAACTCCATCCTTGATGAGACTCACCGCCGCCTTGTGTGTGGACATCTGGATCGGCGCGTAATTGTTGGTCGTGCCGACGATGAGATTCGCTTTGGTCACGACGCCCCGTTCATCGGTCCAGTAATGATGCGTGAGCGTCCCGCGCGGCGCTTCGACGATGCCGACACCCTCAGTCGGGATTTCGGTCGGTTTGGCATGTACGTCCGGCGAGGTGATTTCGTGATCCGTCACCAGTTCCACCCAGCGTTCCGCTGCGTAGAGCAGTTCGATCAGGCGTGCCCAGTGCGTGGCGAGGCGCTGATGGACGGGCTTGCCGCCGAGCATGGCGTAGAATTTTTCGTAGTGCTCCTGCGCGAGCGGAGTTGCCATGCCGTCCGCGGCGTTGAGGCGCGAGAGCGGCGTTGCCATATACACGCCAGAATCTTCGCCGTCCTTGAAACCCTTCCAGCCGACGTTTTTGAGATATGGGAACTTGAGATAGGTCCACGGCTCGACGTGCTCGGCGATGTGATTCATATACTCGTGCGGCGCGTATTTGACGAACTCTTTTCCGTTCGGGTCAACGACACGCACGTTGCCGTCATAGAAGTTGACCTTGTTGTTTTCGTCCACCAAGCCCATCGAATAGGTGCGATGCGTGTACACGTCGCCGAGGATCAAGTCCACGTACGCCTTGTTGCCCAACACAATGTCGTTGAAGAGTTTCAGGCTGAACTGTGCAAAGTCCACTGCCCACTTGCCCATTTCTTCGATCTCTTTGCGCTGTTCTTCCGTGATGCCCTTTGTGACCCCGCCGGGTATGGATGAACATGGATGCACCTTGCGCCCGCCGATCATCTCCACAACTGTATGTCCGTACTTGCGCATCTGGATGACCTTGCCGCCGATTTCCAGCCCGACCTTGTGGATCACGCCGAGGATGTTGCGTTCAGCGACGGGCGCGTCGGGTCCCATCACGAAATCGGGACCGCCCAGCGCGTAGAAGTGGGTCGTGTGGTCGGTGCAGTAGAAAGCCATGTACAGCAGTTCGCGCAACAACTTCGCCACGCGCGGCGGATCGACCTTATAGACCGCATCCGCCGCCTTGGAAGCCGCCATGTGATGCGCCTCCGGGCACACGTTGCAGATGCGGTTTGTGATGAGCGGCATTTCCTCGATGGGGCGTCCCACTACAAAGCGCTCGAAGCCGCGCAGTTCCGGGATCTGAAAATAGGAGTTGGCAACATTCCCCTGATCGTCGAGAAATATTTCGATCTTGCCGTGTCCTTCGAGACGGGTAATGGGATCAATCGTGATTCGCTGGGTCATGGCGGCTCCAATCCGTATTATTGGGTGCGTGATCCGAAGCAGGTTTTCTGCTTATGGGGTGTTGCCTGTCAGTCGTTATCTTTCCAAAGACGAGGCATCGTCGTGCAGTTCCTTGATGAGATGCGCCCGTGCGGAGACTTCCTCCATTTTGAGCGAGGCATACTGCGAGGCTTCCTTCATCAACTTTTCTGCAACATCGGCTGGCAATTTCTTGACATCTTCCAATGTGTAACCCTTTTCATGCAGATATTCTTCGATAAGGGCTTTTTCCAGCAGGGCATTGCGGTCTTCAATGGGTTCGCCGTTTTCGATCGGTTTTGTAGTCATGTCATCCTCCTTTATGATGGCTTGACGTACGTATGAAATGTTATTTCACCCTCCAGGCTTCCCGGTTCGCTTGGAGCAGGGATCCTGCCAGATTGAAGCGGTACACCTGCCCGGTCGGGTCGGGGATGCCATCGAGAATGCGGTCGATTTCCTCGGGTTCAGTCGCATCGATCACGGACGAGAATGCCGTGATAAGCCGCGCGCCGTAATCCATTACACCCTCGGCGGGACCGTAACAGCCAATACATTGCGCTCCCACACCCGGACAGCGGGCGTTGCATCCACTGCGCGTGGCGGGACCGTTGCACGGGATTCCCTGTTCGAGCAGGCACAGGGTCGGGTCAACCGGCGCGATGTCCTGAATGCGTTTGAATTCCTTGATGATTTTGACATTGCGCGCACGCGGACATTCATCACAGACCGTCGAATCGCCTGCGCCGATCACTGATCCCTTCGGAGGAAGTTCCGCTTCACCTTTGACCACTTTGATGACCAGATCGATCACCGCCGCAATTTGATGCGACTCCGGCGGACAGCCCGGCATGTAGTAATCCACATCCACAACAAGGTCGAGCGGACGCAGGACTTTTTCGAGCTTGGGAATACGCAGTTCGCCTTCTGGCACATCAAACGATACGCGCGGATAGATCGCGTTCGGATTGTCCGTCGTGATGGTATTAAACGCCGTGTGGACGATCTCGCCCACGGGACTGAGATTTGCCAGCCCGGGGACGCAACCTTCACAAGCGCAGGAGCCAAACGCCACAAGGATCTTCGATTTCTGCCGCAAAAGTTTGGCGATATGCTCGTTCTCATCGTTGCGGATGCCGCCGTTGAAGAGCGTAAGCAGGATTGAGCCATCCTCCATCGCTTCGACATCCTTGTACTTCGCATCCATTGCCACGGGCCAGAAGACGACGTCGAAGTTGGCGTCCACGTCCAAAATCTTCTCGTGGATGTTCAGCACAGCGATCTCGCATCCGCCGCAGGATGCTGCCCAGTACATAGCGAATTTGGGTTTATTGCCATTGACGGTCATGCTGGCACCTCCTCATGCACTGGCTCACTGATCTCTGATATCTCGTCACTGGCTTTGCCCCAGTTCAGCGGACCGAGTTTGCGAATCTCTTCCACGAAAGCCGTGGTTTCCGTCGCGAAACGCGCGCCTTCCGCCGCGCTTGCCCACACGAGTTTGACCCGTTCAGGTTCGATACCCAAACCCGCGAGTACGCGTCGGAGCAGGAGAAAACGGCGCAGTGCTTTGTAGTTCTGTTCAATGTAGTGACATTCACCCGGATGACAACCCGTGATCATTACGCCGTCTGCGCCGCCTGAAAGAGCACGCAGGACAAAGGTCGGGTCGAGGCGCCCGGAGCACATCAAGCGGATGAGTCTCACGTTCGGCGCATATTTCATGCGCGCCGTCCCCGCCAGATCCGAGGCGCGATAACTGCACCAGTTGCAAGTGAAACCGATGATGGTCGGTTCGAATTGGTCGGTCATAGTCTTCTCCATTCCGTCATTGCGAGGGCGATAACCCGACGAAGCAATGACGAATTAGGCTGGTTCGAGATTGCGCATCAACAGCCCGTCGATCTGCGCAATGATCTGCTCATTGCTAAAGCCCGTGCCGCTGATCGCGCCCGCAGGACAAGCCGCCACGCACGTGCCGCAGCCCTGACAGAGCGCGGGGTTGATCTCGGAGACGTTGTCATCGGCAATGAAGGCGATGGCGTTGAATGGACACAACCCATTGCAGATGCGGCAGCCCGAACACATTTCTTTGTTGACCGTCGCCTTGATCGGTTCGAGCGCGACTTCGCGTTGCAAGATCTTATCCAGCACGCGGGCGGATGCCGCCGCGCCCTGCGCCACACTGGACGGAATATCCTTCGGTCCCTGCGCACAGCCGACGATGTAAATGCCTTCGGTCATCGTGGCGACGGGATCGAGCTTGGGGTGTTTCTCCGTGAACCAGCCGTCCGTGGAGCACGAGATGCCGAACATCTTGCCGACTTCCTTGGCGTCGTGACGCGGCTGCAATCCGCTGGAGAGAATGACCATATCCACAGGGATGCGTCTCTGCTTGCCAGCCAGCGTATCTTCGGTCTGGATGATCAGTTTTCCTTTTTCGTTGGAATAGCGCGCCGCATCCGTGACCTCTGCCACTTTGCCGCGCACGAAAAGCGTGCCTTCCTCCAACACGCGCTGATAGAACTCGTCATACGCCTTGTACGCGGTGCGCATGTCAATGTAGAAGTTGTAGACTGTCGCGCCCGTCCGTTCGTGGACGAGATGCGCGAACTTCAATCCCTGCATGCAGCAGATGACCGAACAGTAGTTGTTGAAGTTTCGGTCACGCGAGCCAACGCAGTGAATGATGCCGACCGATTTCGGGACTGTCTTTCCATCGCGCAAAACAATATTTCCAGTAGTTGGTCCTGCCGCATTGGACAATCGCTCGAATTCCAGACTCGTGAACACATTCGGCAATCGTCCATAACCGTAGTTGCTCACACGCCGCGCATCGAACAGGTCGTAGCCCGTCGCAAGGATGATGTTGCCCACTTCGATTTTCAACAGTTGATCCTGCTGATTGAAATCGATCGCATTGGTCGGGCAGAATTTTTCGCACGCCTTGCAGGTTCCTTTTTCAAAGTAGGTGCAATTTTCCTTGTCCATCACAGGGAAGTTCGGCACGGCTTGCGCGAATGGTGTGTAGACCGCCTTGCGGTATCCCAGCCCCGCTTCGTACACATCGTCAATGACCTTCTTCGGGCATTTCTCCTGGCAGATGCCGCAGCCCGTGCAAAGTTCTTCGTTGATAAATCGCGCCTTCTTCTTGATCGTCACATGGAAATTGCCCACGTACCCCGCCACGTTCACCACTTCGCTCCACGTCAGCAATGTGATGTTCGGATGCGTTCCCGCCTCCACCATGCGCGGCGTGAGAATGCAAGCCGAACAATCCAACGTCGGGAAGGTCTTGTCGAACTGTGCCATATGTCCGCCGATGGACGGCTCGCGTTCGACCAGGTACACATGGAAGCCTGCGTTCGCGATCTCCAATGCGGATTGAATGCCCGCAATCCCTCCGCCCACCACCAGCGTATTCGGATTGATTGGGACTTTTATTTCTTCCAGCGGGGCATTCTCGATCACCCTTGATACCGCGCCTGATACCACCGCCTTTGATTTCGCTGTGGCGACGGCTTTATCCGTATGCACCCACGAGACTTGCTCGCGGATCGAAGCGAGTTCCACCAGATACGGATTCAAGCCCGCGTTCTGCGCCGCGATGCGGAAGGTTTTCTCGTGCAAATGAGGCGAGCAAGCCGCCACCACTACCCGCGTCAGCCCAAGTTCTTTGATGTCCTTCTCGATCAACTCCTGCCCAAGGCTGGAGCACATGAACTTGTAATCGCGCGCGACAATCACGCCCTGATGACCGAGTTTCTCCGCCGCCCATTTGGCGACATCCTCGACATCCACCACGCCCGCGATGTTCGATCCGCAGTGACAGACATAGACTCCGATTTTCTCTGTCATTTCACCGCCTCCTTCCTGTCCTCATGCTTGGTCCAGCGACGCGGCATGGGCAGCCCTTCGACCTTCTTCCTTGGCGCGGCGGGTTCCTGCGTGACAGGCACCTCCACGCCGATGTTCGCCAGCGCGTTGCGCGAGTTGACCAGTTCCGTGCCGATGCCCAACTCCTTCGGTTCGCGTCCGAATGCCAGCCCCATCAACTGCGTGAAGAACAGGATCGGCATGTGGTAATCCGTGCCAAAATACTTGTTCATTTCGTTTTGATAGGCGTCCACGTTCATCTGGCACATCGGACAGACCGTGACCATCATCTGTGCGCCGCGTTCGTCTGCGTCCGCCACGAGTCGGCGGATGAGTTCAAAGGCAGTCTCAGGTCCGATCTGAGTCATATGTCCGCCGCAGCAACTGGTCGTGAGTGGGTAATCGATCACATCCGCGCCCAAGGCTCGCAACAGGTCATCCAATTCGGTGGGATGTTCATGGTCCGACCAGCGGTGCTGGTAATCGGGTCGCGGCAACATGCAACCCATATATGGCACCACCTTCAACCCATGCAGCGGACGTACCACCGCACTGCGAATTTTCTCCAGACCCACGTCATACACCAGAATATCGATTAGGTGGCGAACATCCAACGTGCCAGCGTCATAGTGCAGTCCGCCCGCCGCCAGCGCCTCGTTGACCTTCACGCCCAGCGCCGGGCGCTCATCCATGTAATGATCCGCTTTCGCAAGGTTGAGATAGCAAGCTGAGCAGGGCGCAACAACCGTGCGCGTGCCATTCTTCTGTTTTGACGCCAGCGCCAGATTGCGCGCGATCAACGAATACGCAGGAATCAGGTTGATGCCCAAATATTCTGTCGCGCCGCAACAGTTCCAATCCTCGATTTCTTCAAAGTGGAGGTCCAGCGGCTCAAGGATCGTATTCATGGACTCCATGTATGCCTTCGCGCTGGATTCCATCGAACAACCCGGGTACAAAAGATATTTGTTCATGAGGTCATCTCCAACTGCTTGGCGTGGTCCAATATCTTCGTTAATTGATCCATTTGCTTGATCTTTTTCGGTATCAGCGCCATGCGTCCCTTTGTGATCATCCCCAACCCCATCGGCATCATGCCGGGCAACCTGAGCGGGAAATGCTTCAGGTAATGACGCGAAGCCAGTCCCATTTCAAAACTGCGTCCGTAGGTCTCGACCATGTCCACGAAGGTTTGCGAGAAATCAGGTGCGGTGGAGTTTTCGTACAGTTTCTCCTTGATCGCCATGCCCTTGAGCGTGTACATCACATCCGCGATATGCACCTCCTGCGGACAGCGCACCACGCAGTGATAGCACGAGACGCATATCCATTGCGTGTTGCTCCGCAGCACCTCCTCGCGCATCCCCGCCCTCAGCATGGCGAACAACATGCGCGGCGTGTGATCCATGTCCTGCGCCGCGGGACAGGAACCGCCGCACGTCCCGCACTGGATGCACATTTCCAGCCGCGAAACCCCCGCCGTCTTCATACTGACTTCATGCAATAGGGAAAGGTCTTCCTCGTGGGTTAATCCCGCGCGGACACGTTCATCTGTCATGTGGGGCATAGGAGCCTCCGTGCCGTCACTCAAACAATTACAATTAATTGCTGCTCGGCATAATCCATTCGCAGTGAAGATAAACCTCCCCCATGATTATTATTGGATAGCGGTCTGAACAAATATAGTGATAAAGGTAACAATGCACCCTGACGAATATCCCTCTCTAATTTTGTGGGGAGACATTTCCGAATCGGCGGGAGCAGGAAGTGAAGTAGAATGGGGTAATAGAATGAAAAAAGGACTTTCCACCGAACAAAACGCATCAAATATCACCAAAGTAATGGCTTTGTTGACCGAAACACCTGCCAGGCTAAGCGTGTTAAGCAGGACCATGTCTGCGGCGCAGCTTCACCTGCCGCTGGGCAAGGAGGAACGTTCATTCATCGAAGTTCTCGCGCATTTGGTCAACAGCGAGGCAAGAACATCGGATGCGACCTATCTCGCCTTGCTGCGGGACGAGCCTCTGATTGACGATATCCATCCGGAACGCGAGTTGGGGAAGTTGTTGAGATACGACCTTGTGGATTTCCCCGATCTGCTTGCATATTTCAAGACACGGCGCAAAGTGTTGTTGCGTGTCCTCTCCGGGTTGACGGATGCTCAATGGGCAAGGTCAGCCCGCGAGGAGGGAAAGAAGCGAAAAGAATCCGTGTATTGGCGCGTCCGCGCACTCGCGCTGCATGAGTCCGAACATCTGGATGATCTGGAAAGAAAATTACGGCGGTAGTGGCTCCAATGATTGAGATTTCAACCCAAAATGCCCGCAGCATCCTCTAAACCCCAATCTGCGCTCTCCGACCTCGGCTTGAGCAAACGCCTTGTGCTGGTGCATGCCTCCCCTGTCGTGGATGCATCGTCTCTGCTGGATGCCCTGCTTGCTTCCACCAGCGGATTCATCACGCCGACGTTCACGCCCAAATCCCTGCTGCCGTTGGAATTCCATCCCGCCCGTCCACAAGCGGATGTGGACTCGCTTGCAAAAGTGTTTCATCCAGCCATGCCCGCGGACGAGGCGCTGGGCGGTTTTGCCGAACTTGTCCGCAATCATCCGCAGGCGTTGCGGTCTGTCCATCCTGTTTTGTCATTTGCAGGGATTAACGCCGGCGAGGTCATTCAGACGCAGACAGCGCATGAGCCCTATGCGCCAATCGCAACCCTTGCGGAGCAGGATGGCGTGGTGCTGCTGATCGGGTTGGACCAGCGCGTTAATTTCAGCATTCATTATGGGGAGAAACTTGCGGGGCGGATGCAATTCATCCGCTGGGCATTGACCGGGGATGGGATCGTGGAGTGCCCCAGCTTTCCCGGCGATTCGGAAGGCTTCAACGTCATTTCGCCCGATATCAAATCCATCACCCGCCGCACAGACGTGGACGGTGTGGAGATTCAGGCAATTCCGCTCAAAAATCTACTGAGCGCTGTAGTGAATAAAATCCACGAAAACGCTTATGCACTGCTGTGCGGCAGAGCCGATTGCGAACGCTGCGAAGCAGTGCGGTGGGGGTAAGCGATCAGGCTGACGAATCGACGTCTTGCTACATTCCCCTATCCTGCAACCAACCCATAATTCGATCCGCCACATCCTTCCACCCTTTTTCGAGCATCATATCGTGCGCCATGTTCGGGAAGATCTCCGCTTCGGTGTTGTATGCCCGCGCGGTCTTTCGCACATCCACCGGCGGGATGACTGTATCGTTTGCCCCGCCGAGCACCAGAAGCGGCGTTTTCACCTTTTTGGGATGCGCAAGATTCAAACCCAGCAGGTCAATAAGGACGCGGAAGGATTCATCATCCATCTTTGGGTAATATCGCATCAACTGTTCTTCGGACATATCTTCCGAGAACAGCGCCCAGCGCGCAACCTCGGGTGTTTCCACGGCGGGATACAAGCGCCACTGCGCAATGGCTCGCAACAAAATGCGCGCATCATATTTGAGCACCTGCACGAGCGAGTTCCACAACCCATACGGCGGGACAGATGCCAGCAGAACCCCGGCGGGCGCGGGATTTCGCTCAAGATATTTCTGCGTGATGAATCCACCCATCGAGTGACCGATCAACACGGGTGGCGCTTCGAACTGACCCGCCACCTGCTGCACGTCATGGATATAATCCACGATCCTGTTCCCACGGATTTTGCCTTCACTGCCCGCATGTCCGCGCAGGCTTACTGCGGTGACGTGCCAGCCATGTTCCGAAAAATATGGCAGGAAGAACTCATCCCAGCACCACGCGCCGTGCCACATTCCATGCACGAAGAGCAGGGGCGTTTTATGGGTTTGCTTCTCCGGGATACGGGTGATGGTTTCGAGATTCATGCCTGCACTTCCTTTTCGTGAATGTCTCTAAAATTCTTAGTGGACATATTTCGACTTTGATGAATTTTTTTATATATGCATTGTATTATGAAGAGCAATTCTATTACATCTCAAAATCTGGGAGTTGGTTTAAAATAAGCGGGATTGAGTTCGAAGCCTTATAGATTAAAATTGATTGACAGAAGCTCGATTCCACTTCCACGCACAGGAATGAGGTTACTTCGTTATGATTAAGAGAGCCCTTAAAAAAATTATTCGCCGTGTTGCATACTGGGTTATGAAAATGCAAAAGCGCTCTTTGCCCAAGAAAATCCTTGCGGCATATCGAGAAGGAAAATTCCCCATGATGGGCAGGTTTGGTTTTTTGGAATGGCATTCCCCTAAAAAACGAACCATCATCCCGTTCGATGAAAGGTTCCATATCGAAAAAGAATTGCAAAGGATCATAAGAAAAAACGTCTTCGACGTCACCTTCGACCTGGCATTTCGCAAAGTTATTGAGGCATGCGCAGAAGCAAAGCCAGAACGGGGTGATGTCTGGCTTTCTTCGGAATTAATGGATGCATATACACAGTTACATGAAAGCGGTTACGCTCACAGTGTAGAAGTCTGGCATGACGGCAATCTAGTTGGAGGACTGTACGGAGTAACCATCGGTGGTTTTTTCTCCGGTGAAAGCACTTTTCATCGTAAAAGTAATGCGGGTAAGGTTGGGATGGTGTATTTGGTCGAGCATTTGCGCAAGCAAGGCTTTGTTTTACACGACGCACAGTTTCCCAGTTCATTGTCTAACATGTTCGGCGGATATGAAGTCGAACGTGATGAATATAAAAAGCAACTTACCGAAGCCATTCAGTTGAATGTCCAGTTCTGATGGCTGGACCTTCACCTGCAGCGAAAATATCGCAAAAATCCGCGGTTCTGGTATACACTCAAAGAGAAAAGGAACCTCACCATGCCTACTCCCCTTCCCCGCTCCAAAGTAAAAAAGAATCAAACCTGGAATT
>CAYPHR010000006.1:0-2532 GCA_964410375.1 uncultured Anaerolinea sp.
ATCTTTGATTAATTTTTTTCTGAATAGGATCAGCGCGATAGCAACGATAAATCCTAGGATTGAAAATTGGAGCAGTCCTGTTCGAGTTAAAGGTTTAACACCTTTTGTAAGAGCATCCAATGTGGTTGTAAGTCCGCCGTCGATGCGGGCTGAGTAAACGAAGTTGTATTCAAATGCCGCACTCCAAAACTGTGAGAGCGCGCCCTGGATGCCGAAAAATACGATTACGAGTGTGGTAAACATCAAACCGCCAAACGAGATGATGACAATTTCACGAATCCATTGCATGACCTGTTTTTCAAGCAACCGCTGGAAGGTTAGATAAAGAACGATGGCTATCCAAATTCCGACAGCGGTTTGTTTTGTGAAGAACGCAATAGCTCCTGTTAAACCCAGGAGGAAATACATCCAATTGGAGCGGCGGGATGTATTGATATGATAAGCCAGCCATAATGCAGCGAACTGTAGTGGAAGCGTATATTCTGTTGTGAAATTTCCTCCCTGTAATAGAGGAACAAGCGACAACAACCAAAACAGCAGACTGAAAACGGCAGGCAAAACACCGAATAGTTTTTTGACAAGTTGAAACCCGATCCATGCCGCTATAAATAATGCCGCAAGTTCAATCATCCATACCCCCCACCTCGAATTGTCTGTGAGTGCCAGCCCCAGGGCGTTGATATAAAAAATGACCGGCGGCTTGTGATCCCACATGTCATGGTAGGGCAGTTCGCCGTTCAAGATCCTCCAGCCAAAGTATAAAAATACCCCCGAATCCCTAAATGTGAGAGGCATGTTCAGCGGACTTGTTGGGAGCAAGACACAAAGCACCCCAACTAGGAGCAAAGATTTATCCCAGAGCTTATTTGCAACGTTTATTAATAATTTCATAATTTTCAGTGCGCCTGTGGGAGTTTTTTTCGAAAAAATACCCTTGCCATTCACTGGATTATAAGCCTTCTCTCAATTTCATATCTTGTGGATTCACGCTACAATCGCATCGTACCACGGGAGAAACTATCGCTTCCGTCATCCTCGAAATCTGTTTCAGAGCAGGCGAGTATAATTTGACCGACTCAGGCTTGCATTTTTTCGCCAGTTCTGCAATTTCACCAAGGTGGTGGAATACCTGGAAAAGACAAAGGATAAAGCATGAAATATTCCCTAAGAAATCTGATTTTGGTATTGAGCGGGCTTGCCTTGGTCGTTTCAGGCTGTGTTCCCAATGGCAACGAATCAGAATTCGTGATTGAAGAGCGTGAAAATCGCCCCAATATTGTTTTTATTCTTGCAGATGATTTGGATATGAAGCTTGGCACTACAGAATACATGGAAAACTTAAAAAAGCTGTTGGCAAAGCGCGGAACAGAAATAGAGAATTTCCTTATCACAACACCCATGTGTTGTCCGTCCCGTCTGAACATATTACGGGGACAGTACACGCACAACCATCAGGTATTCAACAACAGCGCTCCATTTGGAGGTTTTTCAAAGCTCTACGAATCAGGAATTGAAGAGTCCACAATTGCTGTATGGTTACAGGTTGCCGGATATCGCACCACCCTGATAGGAAAATATGTCAATGAATACCCATTGCGCGATGATCGCACGTATATACCTCCCGGCTGGTCTGAATGGGCAAGTCCGGGGCGGAGAAATGCGTATAATGGATATGACTATGAGTTGAATGAAAACGGGGTATTGGTGTCGTATCCCCCAAACGAGATCTATTACTTCACGGACGTCATGAGTCGCATGGTAGTAGATTTTATAGAACGTTCTGCGCAAGATGATGTACCATTCTTTCTTTACCTGCCCACGTTTGCGCCGCATGAACCTGCCACCCCCGCCCGCCGGCACCTGGAATTGTTCCAGTCCCTGACTGTGCCCCAGACCCCATCATTTAACGAGGCTGATGTCAGTGATAAACCTGAGAACATGGCTCAGAACCCCCTGTTAACCGATGCGGACATCTTGAAAATTGATAGCATGTATCGTGATCGTGTTCGTTCCATGCAGGCAGTTGACGAGATGCTTGCGGAACTGATTGGTGTCCTTGAACGAACGGGTCAACTCGAAAACACCTATATCGTTTTTACATCGGATCAGGGATATCATTTGGGGCAGCACAGACTACTTTATGGAAAAAGCACATTTTATGAAGAGGATATTGTCGTGCCTTTTTTCGTGGCAGGTCCCGGCATTCCAGAGAACAAAAAAATTTCAGGAGTACTGGCAGGCAGTGTGGACATCGCACCCACGTTTGCAGAATGGGCGGGTATAGTTCCACCCGGATTTGTAGATGGCAGGTCTCTGGCTGGTGTTTTAGCCGGGGATGGAATTCCAAATGACGGTTTTCGAGATGCGTTCCTGCTCGAAATATATCCATTTTCAATCGACCAGCCAACAGTCCCGATTCCTTACATAGGCAGGTATTTTGATTGGATCTTTGAAATTCCGCTTGTCAATTCCCAAAAGATTGTTCCGCAAGCTGTTGGACTCCGAACCTTGCACCACACATATATCGAGCAT
>CAYPHR010000006.1:2542-6506 GCA_964410375.1 uncultured Anaerolinea sp.
ATCGAGCATGATACCGGTTTTGTGGAGTTGTACGATCTAAAAACGGATCCATATCAATTGGAGAATATTGCTTCTACGGCAGATCAGGTATTTCTTGCCCACTTGTCAAACTGGCTGCAAGCGTATGCAGCATGCAAGGGGAGCGATTGTATTGTGGCGGGCAGAGAAGCAGGAGATTTGATGCCATGATTTCAAGCAGACATTCGGTATCTCGTAAAAAATTGCTGCAGATTTCTATTTGCATGGGAGGATTCAGCCTGATGGTATTTTTTGCCGTCAGCACTTATCTGGGAACATTTACATACTACCTCGCCGACGATTACTGCGAGGCAGTACGCGTCACAAACATGTCACCACTTGATGCGGTGTTTGAGCGTTATTCTGTTGGGGCGTGGAGGGCTGCGAACCGATATTCGAACCTTTTGTTTGTTGGTATTAGCGAATCCCTGAGTGAAAATAATATACCTTTCTCCACTGTTTCCATGATTATTATGTGGTATTTTGGATTAACTTGGACGGTATATGAGTTAAGAAAGTTTTTGAAAATTGATTGGTTGATTCATTTCGATCTTTTCTGGGGATTGTTTTTCGGCTTCTTTAGTTTTTTACAAGCACCCAATCTTTTTCAAACTGTATACTGGCGGTCTTCCATGATGACACATTTTGCGCCGCTGGTGTTCGGGCTGTTTTTGACCGCATTTCTTCTTAAAAGCGCGAGAACCCCTGCTGTACAACCGGTTCCCCTGTGGGTTGGAATTGTCATTTTTCTTTCTTCATTTGTGATCGCCGGGTTTTCCGAGCCGCCGACCGCGACCGCTCTTGCCGCTCTGTTTTTATCTTTATTGGCAGTTGGGATTTGGGGGAAATCTCCCGCCAGAAAAAAATATGTCATTTTACTGGGATGGGCATTTACCGGCGTGTTTGTAGGTCTTTTGACCATGATATTTTCCCCGGCTATTGCTGATGTCAAGAGTGAAAAAGGACTAAATCTCATTGAGTTATTAGGAACTTCATTTCTCTACGCCTATCTTTTCATTGTCGATTCCCTGAAGACGCAGCCACTTCCTTCTCTTATTTCTATATCTGTTTCAGCTGCGATGCTCTGGCTGTATGGGCAGGTCAACCCCATCGAGTTGACCACAAAGCGAAAACGTTTATTCTTATTTTTGATTCTTGCCATCCCCATTCTCGTCTGGGTGTTGATCGCGGCAGGATTCTCCCCCAGCGTATATGGACAAGGTTTTCCTGTCGAGCGGATGCGTTTCCTCGCCCGTTCGCTTATGATTGCTGGATTTATGCTGGAAGGCGCTCTATTGGGGTTATTACTACAGCATGTCCAATTCAAACCGAACCCGCAGGCGGGACAGCTCGCAGTTTTGGCTGTATTTACTGTTATCATGGTCGTCTATCCCTTGCGGGCGGCAGTCAACATTCTGAGGTATGACGTCCCTGAATACCGTGCCCGCGCGGAATTATGGGATCTTCGCAATGCCTACATCATTCGCCATGCCAGTATGGGTGAAAAAGACCTTGTCATCCCCGGCTTTTCAGGCGTGTATCAGGTAAAGGAGATTGACAACGACCCCAACCACTGGGTTAATAAATGTGCGGCACGATTCTACAATGTGGAAACTATCCGCGCGTTCAATTTATCGGATGAAGAACTGCTGGACTACCTAAATGAATAACAATCGCCCCATTCTTATCACTGGCGCGCATCGCAGCGGCACCACATGGGTTGGACGGATGCTCGCCGCCGATCCCAGAACTGCTTATATCAGCGAGCCGTTGAACGTCCATCATCGTCTTGGCGTTTTTCGTGCGCCTACCCAACATTGGTACACATATATCACCGGCGAGAACGAGTCCAACTACCTGCCCGCGTTTCACGAGCTGCTCGATTTTCAATATCACCTCTGGCTTGAAATAAAATCACTGCGCTCCACAAAAGATTTTCTGCGCATGGGGCGCGATTTCCATATTTTTTTCAAAGGCAGTCTTCAAGGACAGCGCGCCCTCATCAAAGACCCGTTTGCTCTTTTCTCCGCCCCCTGGTTTCATGAAAAACTGAATTGCCATATTGTCATCACTATCCGCCATCCTGCGGGGTTTGCGGGCAGTCTCAAACGCCTCGGCTGGACGTATGATTTCCACAACCTGCTGGATCAGCCCCTGCTCATGCGCGATCATCTTGAAACAGATCGCGCAGACATGGAAGCGATTCGCCCGGATGACATCATCAGCCAGGGAGCTTTGCTCTGGAGGTTGATCTACCGCTTCGTTCATTCGACCCGCAGCCTGTTCCCGCAATTTGACATTGTCCGCCACGAAGACCTCTCCCGCGATCCCATCGGCGGCTACCAGACCCTATACCAACCCCTCGGCTTGGACTTTACCGAGCGTGTCCGCGACATCATCCAAAACTCCAGCAGTTCCGAAAATCCGACAAAACTGGCGAAGAACAAGACCCACTCCGTCAAACTGGACAGCCGCGCCAACCTCGACAACTGGAAAAAATTGCTCTCGCCGGATGAAATCACAAAAATCCGCAAGTTGACGGAAGGCGTCTCGGAGTTGTTCTATTCGGAAGACGAATGGAAGTAGCATGACCTCGCAGCGTCCTTTACCTCTCGTTTCCATTGTCACGCCATCGTTCAATCAGGCGGCATATCTCGAAGAGACGATCCAATCCGTGCTGGCGCAGGATTATCCGCGCATCGAATACATCGTCATCGACGGCGGCTCGACCGATGGCAGTGTGGATGTGATCCAAAAGTATCAGAGTAGACTCGCGTTCTGGGTCAGCGAGCAGGACAAGGGTCAGACCGATGCGATCAACAAGGGATTCGATCGCGCCAAAGGCGACATCCTGGCATGGATCAATTCAGACGATACCTATAATCCCAAAGCTGTTGGTGAAGCGGTTTTGTATCTGATGGAAAATCCTGATGTGGCGATGGTATATGCGGACTGCGATTTCATCGACGAGCAGGGACGCGTGATCGGCAAATTTGCTTCGCGGCAGACGGATTACAAAAAACTGCGGCAGGGATACGTCCACATCCCGCAGCAGACGATGTTCTTCCGCGCGAAATATTGGCAGGAGGTCGGTCCGCTGGACCCGTCGTTTTATTTCGCAATGGATTATGATCTGTGGGTGCGGATCGCCGCTCGCGCGCCGATCCAATACCTGCCCGGCAGGACGTGGGCGAACTTCCGCATTCACACCTCGAGCAAGACCAATGTGAACGATGAACGCGGCTGGAAGGAAATGCTGCGTGTGCATTACCGCGATGGCGGTTCGTTTTTCGCTCCGATTGTGGCAAAATATTACCTGCGGAAAATCATCGGTCCGCTGTGGAAATGGCGTATTCGAAGATCATGAAATTCATCTTCTCTCCCCCTTCTCTTGACGACCTGATCCGCCTGCTGCGCGCATGGCGGTTTTGGATGTTTGGCGCGTTAATTGGCATGTTGATCGGCGCGGCAGTGTATTATGTCGCCCCGCCGCCATATCGCGCGCGCGCCACCGTCAACGTGGATTTCAACCTTGAGCAAGCGTTGCCTGCAGAAACAGACCGCCAGCATTTCTATTATCTCGAACGCGAAACACGCAAAATGATCGAACTCGCCTGGTCGGACGAAGTTCTTGCGCAATTGAATTTCCCTGTGAATGAATTGCGCGGCGGAACATTGCAACTCTCGCAACCCGCTGAAGCAGGCTGGCATTTCTTTGCCGATGACCATGACCCACAGATGGCGGAAGCGCTCGCCTCGGCGTGGGCGGAAGCGTTCGCCGCCAAAGTACAAGCGGAGATCGAAGCGGGAAACATCAATGAGTTTGTACGGCTCGAAGTGACGCAATCTGCCAATCTGCCGAAGCAGCGCAGTAT
Organism: uncultured Anaerolinea sp.; assembly: GCA_964410375.1. Taxonomy (GTDB): domain Bacteria; phylum Chloroflexota; class Anaerolineae; order Anaerolineales; family Villigracilaceae; genus Villigracilis. Next base: position 6,436 of record CAYPHR010000006.1, read on the forward strand.
CTCACTTGGCGCATTCCTGCTGGCTGGTTCAAGCGCCTTTCTGTTGCTGGCGGCGTTCGCGGTGCTGTTCA
>CAYPHR010000006.1:6606-30955 GCA_964410375.1 uncultured Anaerolinea sp.
CTGCTGGCTGGTTCAAGCGCCTTTCTGTTGCTGGCGGCGTTCGCGGTGCTGTTCATCAAACCAAAATGATAATGATCCGCAGATCATTTCTTTCCATGGATAACCTCCCGCGCCTGCTTTGGGGATTGGCATTGCTTGCCCTGCCTGTCACCAGTTTTCGCTGGTTCCCGTTCCTCGGTGAAGGGACAATGGTTCGTCCTCTGGCGTTATACCCGCTGGCATTGCTCTTTCCGCTGTTGATCGTTCAAGCGTGGCGAAAACGAATCACATTGAACTGGTCGGGCGCGTTGATTCCGCTTGGGGCGTTTGTCCTCTTCGTCATGGTGGCAACCAGCTTCGGGGCGCTGATCGATCCGATTCCCCTGCGCGGACAAACCTATTTCGGGCGTGCCATCCGCGCCTTGGTGACGCTCTTCATCGGGTTGTCCTTTTTCATCAGCGCCATGTGGATGAACAAAACCGAAGCCGACCTGCGTTTCTCTGTCAAATGGATATTGGCTGGCTTGTGCCTCAACCTCGCGTGGAGCGGTTTGCAGGCGGTTACGTTTTACACGAACCTGCTCGAAAAAGAAATGGTCACGCATTGGCAGTTGGCGTTTTCGATGCGCGAACTCGTGCGCACGAACCGCATTTCAGGGCTTGCCTATGAACCCGCCTGGCTGGCGGGACAACTCGCCACGATTTTTATCCCGTTTCTATTCGCATCCATCTTGACGAATTTCCGCCTCACCCGCGCGAAGTGGCTGGAACCTGTTTTACTGGTTTTATCCACCCTTGTACTTCTTGCCACCTACTCGCGCGGCGGATTGCTGACCACTCTTGCCGCTGCCGGTCTGACCTTTCTCTTCCTCGGGCGAGATGTGACACGCGCCATCTGGTCGTGGTTCATCGGCGGTTTTCGCGGGCGGATTAACGCGATCTTTCTTCGCATCGGCATCATTACCATATTGATCGGCATGGTTTCCGGCGCGCTTCTTTTTCTCGGTCAGCGTGACTATTTCCGCAGTTTGGTCAACTTTGACGCGGAAAACATCAGCGAATACATCGTCAATATCCGTGCAGGTGCGCGCGGCGCATATTCGTCTGCGGCGTTTGCCGTGTTCGAGCAACATCCCATCAGCGGGGTTGGCTTGGGCGCGAGCGGATTCACCATGTACCAGAATCTGCCAAACTGGTCATTGACGACTGTGCCGGAAATTGCGCGTCAACTCAGCCCGGAAAATCGTCTGTATCCCAATCCGAAAAATATGTACGCGCGCCTGCTTGCCGAAACGGGCGTGATCGGTTTCTTCCTGTTCCTTGCATTCCAGTTTTATGTCCTTGGCGATATACTCTCCCTCCTAAAGCGGGATTTGCCTTGGGCGCGTTTTGCCGCCACCGCCGGGGTATTTGCGTGGCTGGCAATCACCTTTTATAATTTCACCCAGGATTCGCTCACAACGCCGAACATCTGGCTGGTCTCCGGTATACTGGTTGGGCTGTCTGCTACTTCATCGCACAAGGAAACCAAATGATCGTTCTTTCCGTCGGAATGCCGCGCGCAGGTTCGGGCTGGCACTATAACCTTATTCATGACCTGATGAAAACTACGGGCTGTGCTGATGCGCGTGACATCCGCGAGAAATACGGCTTGCAAAGCATATTGACCGAGGTCAACTGCAACATCGGCGTGCTCTCCGTCCGCAGGCTCGGAATGGTGACGATTCCCGCGCTGATGGGCAATACTTTCGTCATCAAGGCACATGCGGGACCGACAAGCGCCTCGCGTCTTCTCTCGACTTTGGGCTTGCTTCGCATCACATACATTTATCGTGACCCGCGCGATGCCATGCTCTCCGCCTACGATTTCGGTCAGCGCGCGCTTACGAAGGGACGTCCCAACGCCTTCTCCCACCTCTCTGATTTCGAGAAAAGCCTGGATTTCATCATGGACTATGTCCGCATCTGGGAAAAATGGATGAACGAGAAGAATGTGCTGGTCGCCCGCTACGAAGACCTGCTCACGAACTACGATGCCGAATCCGCCAAATTGGTGGACTATCTCAAATTAGACGGGAACAAGCCCGAGGTCCAGGAAGTGATCGCGCAATACCGCCCCGGTGCAAATGACGGTCAACAGGGTCTGCATTTTTACAAGGGCAAGATCGGCAGATTCCGCGAATCCTATACGGAAGCCCAGCAAAAGATCCTGAACGACCGGCTTGGAGCCTGGCTGGCGCGGATGGGATATGAAGCCTGAGCCGTGTAAGTTAGTTGTAACGCTAAAAAGTTGCCGAACCATACGTTTTTCGATATGATTGGAAGGCTATGATACGAAGATTCGATACGCCCTACATGGCGGACTGGTTTGTGATCTCACTGCGCTGGGTCATGCTGGTGGGTCTGATCGTATCACTGGGTTTGGGACAGCAGTTGGATGTCAGTTCGACGTGGGCAGTGGGGGTGATGATCGTCTGGAATCTCGCCATGACCGCTTTTGCAGGTTTGAACCTGCGCACGAACTTTCATCGGCGCATCAATATCCTTTTTGATCTGTTTCTGACGGCAGCCTTTTTCTGGGCACAGGGTGGCATTCAAGGACCGGCGTTCTGGGTGGGTCTTCTTCCGATCCTGACCGGTTCGATCTATTTCGAGTTCTGGGGCGCATTGACCGCATCCCTGGTGTTTTCGGGCTTCATGATCTATAACGGCGTGCGCACGCATGAAAATCTCTCCCTGGCATTGACGATTTCAGTCATTTTAGTGGCGGTGAGTCTGGTGTTTGGGTTTCTTGGCAGGCGGCTCATGATGCACATGCGAAAGAACCGCGCTCTATGGATGGATGCTGAGGAAAAGAAACACGCCATCCAAAATGAACGCATGCGTGCCATTTACGAGTTGACCTCCACCCTTTCCTCCACGCTCAGTTACAAACGCGTGCTAGATTCCGCGCTGGACATGGGCGCTGCCACGCTAAATCCCGACCCGGAAGGCTCTATCAGTGACCCGCTGGTGGGAGTGGTCATGCTGTTCAACGGCGGGAAGCTGCGCATCGGTTCCGCGCGGCGTTTTACCAGCGCCGACATGCGCATCACTTTCGAAGGGGCGGACGGTGTATTGAAGCGCGCGCTCGATGAAGGGGAGCCGATCCTATTCAAGGACATTGGACACGACCCTGAACTGGGACGCGTTATTGCGCTCCGCAACTGCACCAGCGGATATTGCTTCCCACTGCGAAGCGGATTCAACGTCTATGGCGTGTTGCTGTTCGCACATCCCGAGCCGGATTATTTCAATACCGACCGCATCAAACTTTTAGAAATTATCGGCAGGCAGGCGGTCATTGCCATCCAAAATGCGCGTTTGTATCAGGACCTTGTCGAAGAGAAGGAGCGCATGGCGGAAGTGTACGAAGATGCGCGCAAAAAACTGGCGCGTGACCTGCACGATGGACCGACACAGTCGGTGGCGGCGATGGCGATGCGGATCAACATCGCGCGGCGCATGGTTCAGAAGGATGCGAAGTCCGCTGCGGATGAATTGATCAGGCTTGAAGAACTGGCGCATCGCACTACCAAGGAGATCCGTCACATGCTCTTTACCCTGCGTCCGCTCATTCTTGAGTCACAGGGTCTCTCCGCCGCTGTTCAGGCAATGGCGGATAAAATGATGGAAACCTTCTCGCAAAAGGTGGTTGTTCACATTGACGAAGGCGCCGTCCAGCAGCTTGAAATGGGCAAGCAGGGAGTCATTTTCTACATCATTGAAGAGGCAATAAATAATGCCCGCAAACATGCCGCGGCGGAAACGATCACTGTGAGCCTGCAACAATTCGATACAGGCGTCGTCCTGCTGGAGATCGCGGATAATGGCGTTGGCTTCGATGTCCAGGCGATGACGGAAACCTATGACAAGCGTTCCAGCAGCAGTCTCGGCATGGTCAATCTGCGCGAACGCGCCGAACTGGTGAACGGGCTGTTGCAGATCGACTCCGCGCCGAGGAAAGGCACAAAGGTTCAGGTGTACATTCCCCTGACCGAAGAAGCCGCCGACCGCCTGCATCATCCCAGAAGAAAACGGAAATAAATGCCCGCACTCGCAGGGATGCACTACTTCGTTCATCTTGCGGAGGAAACACCACCAAACCGCCCGCCCGTGATCCTTATTCATGGGGCGGGCGGCAGTTACTTAACGTGGCATCCGTACATCCGGCGGCTCAAGGATGAAACCGTGTATGCGCTCGACCTGCCCGGTCATGGGGGATCGGAAGGGGCGGGCAGGCAGTCCATTGACGAATACGCCGATGACGTTTTCCGCTTCATGGATGCCGCGAACATTCAGGCGGCGGTCTTGGCGGGGATTTCCATGGGCAGCGCCATCGCGCTCACGCTTGCTCTGGGTCATCCGCACAGGGTTGCGGGGCTGGTGTTGATCGGCGGCGGGGGGAAGATGCGCGTCGCCCCGTCCATTCTTAAAGGCGTGGAGAACCCCGAGACATTCGCATCTACAGTGGAAACCATCAACGCTAATTTTTTCAGCAATGCATCCCCAGATTTAATCCGGCTTTCGAAACAGAGTTTGCTGAAAACGGATCCATCCATCTTGCTTAATGATTTTCTCGCCTGCAATCAATTCGATGTCACGGACAGGCTTCTTGAAATAAAGATCCCCGCGCTCATTTTGTGCGGGGAGGATGACCGGATGATGCCGCCGAAATTCTCCCACTCCCTGCGGGATGCTCTTCCGAACGCGCGGTTATTGATTGTGGGAGATGCGGGTCACATGGCGCAGTTGGAACAACCCGATGCCGTGGCGGAGGCGATGAAGCAATTCTTGGATGCCCTTCCGCTTCTTTTCACGCCTTAGCCTGTTTCTACAACCCAAACATTTTCTTCAAAACCGGCAAGGCATTCATCACCGCCCGCGCGCGATGACTGAGACGATTCTTATCTTCCATTTCGAGTTCTGCCATTGTCTTTCCCAATTCGGTCAGCAGGAAGATCGGATCGTAGCCAAATCCGCCTGTGCCGCGTTCTTCGGGGATGATCTCGCCGGGGCAGTTCCCTTCAGCAAATTCGATCCCGCCTGAAGGCGTTGCGATGGCTATTGTTGCATGGAAGTGCGCCATCCACGGGCGCGGCTTGTCTGCAAGATTCTGCAAGAGAAAATCGCGGCGGTCTTTGTCCTTCGCACCGGGCTTGGGGGAATATCTTGCAGAGTACAACCCCGGCGCGCCGCCGAGCGCATCCACTTCGAGACCGGAGTCATCGGCGAGGGCGATCAGTCCGCTGGCTTGGGCAAAGGCGAGTGCTTTTTTCCCCGCATTCTCTTGATATGTTGAGCCGTCTTCTTCGACTTCCAGTTCGAGATTGATCTCTGCAGGGGTGACGAACGCAATGCCAAAGCCGTTCAGCAATTCTTTCAGTTCTTCGATCTTTCCGTGATTGTTGGTGGCGATGAGAAGTTTGTTCATGTCTGTTTTGTAGGTCACGCTGAAAGCGTGACGTTTTCATTCTTCGGGGTTGTCACGCTCCAAGCGTGACCTACGATTTATACGATCAATCGCCCATTCGGCATGTTGACGTACCAGCGGCTCTTTATCTTGTGCGGTTTTTTCAAGCGTGGGAATATCACCTGCGTTGCCCGTGTTTCCGATGGCAACAGCAAGGTTGCGGAGGTATCCGCGCCGCTTGGCACGTTGAAGCGGAGTCCGCTTGAAGCGTTGGTTGAATTCAACGGATGACAGGAGCAGGTCCGAGGTCAGGACGGGAAGCGGAATGGACGGTTCGAGGGCGGGGTCAGGTGGTTGTGAGAATCGATTCCATGGGCAAACCTGCTGGCAGATGTCGCATCCAAATATCCAATTTTGAATTTGAGGGCGCAGGTCTTCGGGAATCTCTCCTTTGTTTTCGATGGTGAGGTAGGAGATGCAGCGGCTGGCGTCGAGGGTGCGGTTTGGGAGGATGCATTGGGTGGGGCAGGCGTCGAGGCAGCGTGTGCAGGAGCCGCAGTGGTCGGTGGGGAAGGGCGGGTCGGGTTCGAGTTCGAGGCCGAGCAGGATTTCGGCGAGCAAAAATGTGGAACCCGCTTGCGGGTTGATGAGCATGGAGTTTTTGCCGATCCAACCCAAGCCTGCGCGTTGGGCGAGTTCGCGCTCGAGGATGGGACCGGTATCGGTGTAGTAACGATTGGGGACGGAATGCCCGACCTGTTCTTCGATGAATTCGACGATCTGTTGCAAGCGCGGAGGGATGACATCGTGATAGTCCGCGCCGAGGGCGTAGGCGGCGATCCTGAATTCTAAATTCTGAATTTTGAATTCAGGATTTTCATAAGGCAATGCCAACACAAGTATGGATTTACATTCGGGGAGGATCTGCTTCGGGTCGGCGCGGCGGATGCGGCTGCGTTCCGAGGCGAGATAGTCCATTGTGGCGTGATGTCCATTCTCCAGCCAGCCTTCAAAGATGCTGTAGTGTGCAGGCGGGTCGGAAGAAGCAACGCCAGCCAGGACAAATCCCAGCTGGCGCGCTTTCTCTTTTATGGCTTGTTTGAGTTGCTTCAAGTTATTGGACGACGATCTCAACGATCAGGATGTAATCTTTTGTGCCGAAGGGGATGCCTCTCCCGTTGACCATCTGCCAATAGAGGGTGTATCTTCCCGGTGTGGATGGCGCTGTAAATTGCACAGAGACATCGACTTCCTCGCCGGGGGCGACAAGCACGGAAAGCGGAACCGGCTGGGCGTTCATCCGCACGTTGGGCGGTGAACTATAGGAGAAGATGGGGCGGTATGTGGTATCCCAGGTGCAGATTCCGGTGTTTCTGATTTTCCATGTTTTGACAAATTCCTGACCCGGGCTCATTGGCGTGCCGTCCGGGATGGTGACGTCGAGTGTGGAAAGGTTGAAATCGTAATCATCGCACAAGGCGGCGGGAGTGCCCAGTGCTGCCTGGGTTGGGTCCGTGGCGAAGGCGATGGTCGGCGTTTCGGTCGGAGGGAGTTCCGGTTCCGGTGTGTCTGTGGGGGCAGAGGTGGGCGTGAATGCGGCTGCCGTGAGTGTGAGTTCTGCCACCACCGTACTTGCCGCCGATGTACGGATCACGCTTACATCCGGGGTTGGTTCAATCGGTGTGGAAGGAGCACAGGCTGCAACCAGCAGGGCGATTATCAACAGGGCGATGGACAGTTTTGGTTTCATGGTACCTCTCCTTGGCGCTATGGACGGCTTACTTGACAACGATCTCCAACCAGACCAGCGGACCGAACAAGTTGCCTGAGTCGTCTTTCATTTTCCAATAGGCTTTGTAGGTGCCTGCCGTTTTTGGCGCAGTCAATTTCAGGACGTAGGTTTGTCCCTGCCCGGGTTTGGTATATTCTTCAGGTTTCTCTTTTTTTAGAACGATGCTGTAGCCTTCAAAACCGGGGGTGGAGAATTCAGGGATAAAGGCGAAGGAATAACCTTCGTCCCATGCGCACTCCCCGGTGTTTTGCAGCATGAAGGATTTGCTAAATGCTTTGCCGGCTTCGACGACAGTTCCATCCGTGACACCGCCCTCCCCAAGGAAGGCGCCGTCATTACAGCCGTTTTTTGTCGTCACGGTATTGATCACACCGACGGTGGGCGAAGCGAGTACCAGCGGGGTCAAGCCGGGCTGCTGGGTGTTGAAAGCGAAGGGAGTGTTTGTCGCGCCGGCAGGCGCAAAAGTGGGCAATTCGCCTGCGGTGGGTAATGGAAGCGGGGTGTTCGTCGGCATGGGTGTCGGCGGGATCGCTGCCGCAGTTTGTGTTTGCTGCAGGGCAGCCTGGGTCAGCACAAGCTCAAAAGCCTGCGTTTGGATCGCATCGCTGTTCTGTGCCGGGGCGGGAGTGGCTCCAATATTACAGGAACTGACCAGCATGGAAACGGTGGTCAGCAATATCAGCCAAGTTGACTTGCGAAATTTCATGTTCGTAACCTCCGAAAATGGTTAACTTGATTATAACGCACTATGGTGTAGGCGTTTCTGTGGGCGTTTCCGTCGCGGTGGGCGTGGGGGACGCTGTGGAAGTAGGAGTGAGTGTGAGAGTCGGGGTCAGTGTCGGTGTGGATGTCGGCGTGATGGTCGGAGTCAGGCTCGGGGTCCATGTGGGAGGCGGGTTTCCCTGTCTTACGATGTGGGGATTGAGCCAGAGCGCGTAATCCTGGCTGTTGCCGCCGTTCGCGCTGACGTGCAAAATGAACTTAAGCGTCTCTCCGGCAAGGCTGCTCAGATCAAGGTCGACGGGATAATACTTGCCTTCATAGACTTCATGCCAGCTTGCGAGCGTTTTTACCTGTCCGTTGTTCCTATAATCGAGCCGGAAGACCACATCGCATTTCGGCGAGTTGTACTGACAGTTGATGATGGTGCGGAAGCGGTCGCCAGCCTGCACGGTGAAAGCTGGGAATTCTCCGCTGATGAAGCCGTTACGCCGGTCTTGCGGATAGGTGAGCAGACCCGGCTCATTTTCCTTGGAGCCGTTCTCCAGCCTTGGGGAGTTCAAGCGGATGACAGAGCCCTGCGGTGCCCCATCTGTGCCGGGACAGGGAAGCGCGTTGTCGCCGTTGGTCCACTCCGCCTGGCAGTAATTATCCGCAAAATTGTAGGCAACGTGCGATGGACCTGTTACGCGGATGTCCACCCAAAAAGCGGTATCCGCCTGCGCGCCAATTCCGAATAGCACGCCCGACGAGTTGCGGAGTTTCCAATAACCTCTGTATTTTCCATCTTTGGTCGGCGCTTTCAAAGTGACCGGAATTTCGATGTACTGCCCCGGATTCACAGTTCCGGGCATTGCCACAGTGGCGGATGCTCCCATCGAATCGCCGCTTGTGAAGACAAGCGAATAGGATGTCGTCCACGTGCAGGTACCGACATTCTTGATGCGCCAGATCTTGACAAAAGTGGTGTTGCGCGGGATGACGCTCCCATCGGGATAGGTGACATCGCCAAGGAATTGCGCCGCATCACATTTGGACTGTGGGACTGGCGAGGGCAACACAGCCTGATTCGTCGCTGTGGGAGATCCCGCCAGGGTGACCGTTGGCTGGGGCAAGCCCGGAGTGGCGGTAAAGCCGGTTTGGGTGCCTGCCGCCTCGATGGTCAGAGCGGAAGCGGTATAAATTCCGCTGAGTGTGGCAAATGTGTCCGGTGTCGCCGGGTTGGACGGCAGATTGCAGGCTGCCTGTGCGATCAACAGAAACACCATTGCAACAACGATGGATAAGGATTTTCGAGACATGGTTCCTCCGTATTTTCTTGCTACAACAATTAAAGACGAAGGGATGGGGTAAATGGTTCCGAATCAAAAAGAAGCCGGGGTTCCCCGGCTTCTTTTTGATTATTTTTTACGGACATTCGAATACAAAGTCCACTTTGTATTCCCGGTACACGGGTTCAGTGATCACGAATGTAAACCACTTATTACCCTGCGATGCGGCGCGCCCGAACTGCCACACACGTGTATAGGTAGTGGTAGTGGATGAGTTGATGAACACCGTTTTGGGGCTTGAGTTGTTTCCGTCTTTTTGACCCCAGTAGTAGGTGAATTCGTACGGTCCGCTGGTGGATACTTCGGCGTATGCCGTGTAGACCATGTTCGCGGGTTGACAGCCGGTTTTCGGCTCGCGGGTCACATACAAATTGACACTGGTGATGCCAAATGCCGGTTTTTCCGCAGAGGAAACGGATATATCCGTGTAGAAGGGTGCGTTATACAAGCCCACGCCGAAATTGATGTTATCGGATGTCTGGAGTTTCCATTCGGAACGATAGGAGCCGTCTGCGGTGGGGGCTGTCAGTACGAGAGAGATCGGAATGGTCGCGCCGGGAGCAACAACTTGAGGAAGGTTGTAATAATAACCGCCGCCCATCATGTTTCCATCCCAGAAGATGATCTTATAGTTGGTATCCCATGTGCAGGGGCTGGTGTTCTGGATGTACCACGTCTTGGTAAATTGTTCGCCGGGTTTCAGGATGATACCGTCGATAACGGTTTCATCCTGCAGGCTGGCTTTGGCACATTCGAATCTTGCCGAATTGCCTGTGTTGACAGGGGATGGCAGGGTTGATAGGCTGGCTGGCGTTTGGAAAGGTGTTTGCGTTGGGACCAGCGTTTCGGAGGGTGGCTGGGTTGTTGCGGGCGGTTCGGTGCTTTGCGCGGCAACCGTTTCCGCGACGGCGGTTTGAATCAACGCATCCTGCGTGTCACCTGCTCCGCAGGCGGAGAGGATCAGGGTTGTGATGACGATTAACGTGAATGTCAAATATTTTTTATTTCTGAACATTTTTTTCCTTTCATTTTACAGGAAATGATTATACTGTTAAATAACAACGCCCGGAAAACCGGGCGTTGCATCGTTATTAATAAATCTAATCCGATTTTAAGGGAAATAAGACACTGTCAATGTGACCGATCCGGCATTGCAGGTCAGATAATCGGCTTGACCGTCCGCATCGCTGGGACCGGCAGGGTGGAGACGGATCTGGAAGCGGTTCTTCCCTTCCGTGATGCGGGTTTGCAGCAGGGACTTCACGTCAATAGGTCCGGGGATGGAGTTAAGTAGTTGAATGCCCGTCCCTCCGATGCTGTAATCCGATTGTTTCAGTGGCAGAGTGTATTGCACCTCGCCGACCCAGATGCCGGCAAGTCCGCCGAAAGGATCGTTTTGTTGGCTGCATCCGCCGAGCGCCAGGGACGCGTTTTGGATGGTCTTCCCGAGCAGGGGCGCGATGTTGAAACTCATGTATCCGCGCGCGAGGTGGTTGGAAGCAGTGTCGCCCGCCAGAATGGTCTGTGGTATGCCCTGTCCTGCAGCGGGTTCATAGACGGTGCCGCTCTCGCTTTCGACCGGGTTCAGAATGAGCTGTGATACGGTTGTGTTGGTCGGCACGGCTTGTACTTTTACTTCCACGTAGAACGCTCTTCCCTGATATCCGTTGACGACTGGCACAAGGACATTATTGTTCGTAACAATCCGCCAGTAACTGCGGAATGTACCTGCGGTGGCAGGAGCTTTGAGATCCACATCCAGGTCCACTTCCTGACCGGGGTTGACGACGGGGATTGGCTTGGTGGCAGGTCCGCTCATGGAATCGCCGCTGTCAAATACGAGGGAGAATCCGTTCCAGGAACAGGCGCCGATATTGCGGATGCGCCATTTCTTGTTGAAGTTCTGATTGGGCGTCATGGTTGTGCCATCCGGGACGGTGACATCGGTGACAAATTGAGCCAGATTGCAGGTCGGCGTGGGGCTGGCTATTGGCGTGTTGGTCACAAGTGACGTGGGAATCGGCGTAATTGTGTTAATGGGCGGCACCGTGGGGGTTTCTGTCATCATAGGCGTGGCGCTGAGAAGCGCTTCCACGGTTTGCGCGGCGGAGGTGGCACTGGCATCCTGCGGGTCATTGGATGGAAGGTTGCAGGCTCCTAAAAATAAAGCCATGATGACGAATAAATTAAATAGGCGGATGTTCTTTTTCATCTTCTCTCCTTCTTTCATAATTATTTTACCGCAAGATGATTTTGTAAAAATCCCCCGCAGGTCTTACTTAAAACAAAACAGGAGTTTGGAAACTCCCGTTTTGTCGGATCAGGTTCGAGCGGGGGGGTGAAGCGATTCTCAGGCAGTTTCGACGTGCGCGCCTGCCATCCACAAGCCAAGTTGTTCGCGGACGGCTGATTTTGCATCCACGATTGTGACGATCTGCCCGCGATACATGACGGCAATACGGTCGGAGAGCGCCATAATCTCATCCAGTTCGGCGGAGATGAGCAGGACGGCGACGCCGCGGTCGCGCATCTTGATGATCTCGCTGTGGATGTATTCGATGGAGCCGACATCCAAGCCGCGTGTGGGCTGATTGGCGATGACGAGTTTGACGTTCTCGCGGCTGAGTTCACGCGCCACAATGACCTTTTGCTGGTTGCCTCCAGAGAGTTTTCCTGCGCTGACAAAGGGAGATGGCGTGCGGACGTCGAACGCTGTGATGAGTTTACGGGCGTTTGCATCCAGTGCGTTCTGTTGGATGACGCCACGGCGGCTAAACGGGGGGCGGTAATAATCGCAGAGTGCCATGTTGTCGGTGATGGGGTATGTGAGCACAAGCCCGTGGCGCTGGCGGTCTTCAGGAATATGCGCCAGACCCGCTTCGGTGAGGGCGCGCGGCGGTTTGCCGGTCACGTCGATTCCGGCGAGTTCGACCTTTCCCGATGTCGGAGAGCGCAGACCCGTCAGCGCTTCGGAGAGTTCGGTCTGACCGTTGCCCTGCACGCCGGCGATGCCAAGCACCTCGCCCCCGCGTACGCTGAACGACACATTGTGCACCGTTTCCAGATTGCGCTGGTCTTTTACATGGAGGTTCTCCACGATGAGGATCTCTTCATCCGCGCTGCGCTCCTCCTTTTTAACGGTCAGGATGACCTGACGTCCGACCATCATGTTGGCGAGACCGGCTTCGTTCGTCTCGTCAGGTGTCACAGTGTTGATGATGCGCCCGGCGCGCATGACCGTGATTCGATCCGCCACGGCGAGCACTTCCTTCAGTTTGTGGGTGATGAAGATGATGGAGACGCCGCGCGCTGTCAGGTCATGCATGATGCGGAAGAGGTCTTCGGCTTCCTGCGGGGTGAGTACGGCGGTGGGTTCATCAAGGATCAGGATCTTGGCGTTGCGGTACAGAGTTTTCAGGATCTCGACGCGTTGCTGCAAACCAACCGGCAGATCGCCGATCAGCGCATTCGGATCGACCTCAAGCCCGTATTGTGTGGAGATTTCCTTGATCCTGGCGGACACCGCGTTCCGGTCCAACATGCCGCGGCGGGTGACTTCCTCGCCCAGCATAACGTTCTCCGTAACGGTGAAGACTGGGATGAGCATAAAGTGCTGGTGCACCATGTCAATGCCAAGGTCAATGGCGTCATTGGGGGAGTTGATCGTGGCGGGTTTGCCGTTGACGAATATCTCCCCGGAGTCCTGGTTGTACAACCCGTAGAGCAGGTTCATCAATGTGCTTTTGCCCGCGCCGTTTTCTCCAAGCAACGCATGGATCTCGCCCTGTCGCAAATCAAAGTTGACTTTATCGTTGGCAAGCACGCCCGGAAATTGTTTTGTGAGTTCTCTGGCTTCCAGAACAGTGATGGGTTCAGACATGTCAGCCTCTTATTTCTCGTAGGGAACGCCGTCTGCGGCGGGCGGGGTGGTCTTACCAATGACACCCGTCAGGATGAACATGGTGAGGATGTAAGGGGTTAATCCCACGATGTAGGATTGTTGCAAGAATGCCAATTGCGGTGGAATGACATCGCGGAAGATCTGAAGGTTGATGTTCAGTGCCTGGGACGCACCGAACACAAGCGATGCCGCCCATGCCCCGATCGGCGTCCAGTTTCCGAAGATCATTGCCGCCAGCGAGATAAATCCGCGCCCATTGGTGAGTAACGGCTCAAAGGACGGCACGGATTCGATGGTGAAGTATGCTCCCGCCAGACCGGCAAAAAAACCGCCGATGACTACATTGGCATAGCGCATTTTAACAACATTGATGCCGACCGTATCCGCGGCTTTTGGATGTTCACCGACGGCTCGTGTCCGCAGACCCCAGCGAGTGTTGAACAGGACAAAATGCGAAATGAACACAAGCAGGATGGCGCTAATGGCGATGGGCTTTTGGTCGAATACGCGGTTGATCGCTGTGATATTTTGCAAACACGCTGCGGCTTCATTACAGAGCGGAGAGAATATTTCGGTAATGGGGACGTGAATGGTTGGCAGGACGCCGGGCGAGTTGGGAATATCGCCGCCAAACACGCTGCCCCTGCCAAAGAACATCTGGCGGTTCAGGAAGCCGGTCAGACCAACCGCAAGAATATTGATGACCGTCCCGCCGATGATCTGGTCCACTTTGAACGTGATCGATAGCACGGCATGCAGAAGCGCCATCAGTCCGCCTGTGAGAACGGCGAAAAAGACCCCCATCCCTATGGCAAAATTGACACTCGAACCCAGCGCATGATACATATAGATCGCGCCCAGCCAGCCGAAAAAAGCGGCTGCAAGCATCATGCCCTCAATACCGATGTTGACCACGCCGGAGCGTTCACAATACAAACCCGACAGCGCCCCCAGCGTCAGCGGCGTAGCTACAGCGATGGTGGTCGCCAGCATGCTGGTGATGATCAAAATGGGAGACTGCCGGACCTGTCCGATAAACACCACCACCCCAAAGATTACGAGGATGGTAAATAGAATGAAGCTAAACCGTTTCCAATCCATGATATTCTCCTAGCCTCCCCAGCCTCGAGTGAGTACGACGCGCTCCCCCTTGGATTTGATGCGATAGATAAAGCGGACAATGGCGTCTGCTGCAACGAAGAGCAGGATGAGCGCCTGAAGCACCGAGATCAGATCAACGGGGATCTGTGTCAGGAATTGCATGCGGGTTGCGCCGTTTCGCATCGCTCCGAACAGGATGGCTGCCAGCACAACCCCAAGCGGATGCGACTTCCCAAGCAGAGCAATGGCGATTGCGTCAAAACCGTAGCCTTGGGAAAAGCCGAGTTCATGGCGGTAGTTCAACCCGGTCACTTCGATGACACCCGCCAATCCTGCAAGCGCCCCCGAGATCATCATGGTGACAATGATGATGCGTTTGACGTTAATGCCCGCATATTTGGCGGCATCCGGGTTCAAACCCACGGTGCGGATCTGAAAACCAAGCGTGGTTTTGGTCAGCAGCCACCAGACCAGGAATGCAACCAGCAGGGCGAGAATAAAGCCCCAATGGACTCGCAATCCTTCGAAAAGCGGTGCAATGCGCGCCTCCTCTGCGATCAACGGTGTGCGGGCAATAACGTTGGTCGGGCTGCGGTCTTTCATGATCCCGTTCAACAGGAAGGATGTGGTGTTAAGGGCGATATAGTTCATCATGATGGTATTGATGACTTCATGACCGCCTGTATATGCCTTCAGCCAGCCGACGATTCCCGCCCATAAAGCGCCCATGGTAATACCGAACAAAATGGTCAGCGGGAGGTGAATGATGGCGGGCAGGTTGAAACCAAGCCACTCTGGCAGGGCATAGCCCATCAGCGCCGCAGCGACCGCTCCGACCGCCAACTGTCCCTCCGCGCCGATGTTGAACAGGCCGCCTTTGAACGCCAGCGCAACCGCAAGACCTGCAAATATATAAGGTGTTGCCCACACGGCAGTTTCACTTAACGCTCTTTGGGATCCAAAGGAACCTTCGATAAGACCCCTATATGCCATAAAGGGGTTTCCCCCAGACAATTGGATGATAATTCCACCCAGGATCACTGCCGTCAGAATGGCGAGGAAAGGAACAAGACTCGCCTCGGAAGCGGACCGCAGGATCTGTCTTGCCAGTGAATCCTTTTGCTTTTCAGGTTGCATCGTTCACTCCATTGGTAATGGTGGTTGTCATGGAATTATATCAAACAAGCGCGTTTAAAAATAAAAAAGGGAGAGAGACTTGCGCCTCTCTCCCTTTCATACTGCAAAATGCTTACGGTTTCGCGGGCGAAACGTTGGTCAGGATGCTGCCGTCGAGCAGACCGGCGTTGATCTCTTCCATCTTGGCTTTGACTTCGGCGGGAACCTCGCCGTCGAGGTCGTGGAACGGAGCGTAGCCGGCGGTGCCGAGCACGTTACCAGAGACAGCGCTGCCATTCTTCACTTCGGCGATCAGTTCAGCGACGCCGGGGGTGATGAGCTTCATCGCGCTGGAGAGCATGCGGGGAGCCGCTTCCGGCAGGGTGAAGTACTGGTCAGTGTCCACGCCGATGGCGTAAGCGCCAGCCTGGGCGGCGGCGGTGATCGCACCGTTACCGGTAATACCACCACAACCAAAGATCGCGTCCGCGCCCTGGTCCATCATGGACTTGGCGGTCTGTGCACCCCATTCGGGATCCGTGAAGGTCTTGTCGAAGCCGACATCGCTGTGGTACACAACCAACACTTCGGTGCTGGTGCCCATCTCGGCATCGGCATACGCGGCGCCAGCCTTGTAGCCTTCACCAAAGCGCCAAACCGGAGGAACCACATCGGTACCGCAGACGGCGCCGATCACACCACTCTCAGACATCATCGCGGCGAGCGCGCCAACGAGGAAGCCAGCCTGATCCTCGGGGAAGCCGAGACCGGAAACGTTGGGGATGTCATTGCTGGCATCATCGTCGAATTCCCAGGCCTGGAACTGGTCAACGCCGATGAACCAGACATTGGGGTAGGCAAGAGCCGCTTCGTCCGTGGCTTCACCGAGACCGAAACCAACGGTCACGATCACATCGAAGCCGGCATCAGCGAACTGGGCGATGTTCTTGGCATAGTCCTTGGCATCGGCAGTCTCGATGTATTGGACGAGGTCCGCAACACCCTGTTCCTGGGCAAGCAGAACGCCTTCCCAGGCAGATTGGTTGAAGGACTTGTCATTGACCTTGCCCACATCGGTCACAAGCCCCACGCACAGAACTTCTTCCTTCGGGCAGTCTGCCGCAGTAACTTCAGCGGTGGTTTGCCCACCGCATGCCGCGAGGACCATCGAAGCGATGATCAATAGGGCAAAAATAAGGTGTAGTTTCTTCATTTTTTTCTTCTCCTCAGAAGAGTAAAGTTGATAGGTTTGCATATTCAGCAAACCAAACGACAAAGACAAGTATAAATCCAGTCCAATCTTTGTGCAAGCCTGAACAATGTTAAGGTTTCCTAATGGTGACATCTGTCATGACCTCGCCAACCCACAGACCAAAGATGATCGAATCCAGTTCTTTTCTCAATGCTTCGGACATTTTGTCATCCAACAGCAGCAGGATTTGACCACTGCGCGACCCACTGATCTGCCCATCACGCAGTAACCGCATCACCTCCTGGACCTCGAAACTGGCTCGCCCACGGACGGATGCGACCACACCTCTGCCTGATTCTCCCAATGACGCTGCTTGATCGCGTTCCGTCCCGATGGCATATACATTTGATTCAGATGCGGCACGCAGCGCGCCTTGTGCTGTGACGCCGCCTGCCGCAAAGACCACATCCCCGCCGCGAAAAATAAGGCGATATGCATTTTCATATCCCCATGCCTCATCCACGAACAACTGTTCACGATGCCCGCCCTCGCGATAGGAGATCAGGATTCGGACGGAGTCATCAGCGTGGGTCACGCCTGCACGGAAACCCTCGCAGTAACGCCACATCGAGTCGATGCCGGATGTTTCACAGACGCCGGCAACCACGCCTGTTTTTGTCAGCCGTGCTGCCAGTACGCCCGCCGCAAATCCCATTTGGTCTTCAGGAAAGGTGATGGAGATGAAGTTGGGGATGGGATCCGCTTGAGGTTGGTTCATGCCCACGAAAACAGAATCAGGATACAGGTCGGCGGCGCGAAGCGTTTCATCCTGCAAGGCAATGCCGGAAGTGACGATCAGGTCATAGCCGCGATCCGCAAAGTAGGCGATATTTTTGTCGTAATCGCGCGAGTCGACAGATTCTATGTAAGCGATCTGGTCGGCGAGTCCGGCGGCTTTTGCGGCTTCCAGCCCTGCCCACGCATCTTGGTTGATGCCATGATCGTCGAGCCCGAGTGTATCCGTGACGAGTGCGGCGCAGAAAACATCTTCATGAGTGCAATCCGGCGGTTGCATGCAGGCTGGGATAGCCAAACATGCAACCGCCAGAAAAAATGAAAATCTTAAGGTTTTGGTTTGAAAGTTTTTATGTTTCAAAGAAAACCCATCAGGTCTTTACTGTGTCGCTTCACCGCGTTTTACGCCGATCATGAGCGTGAAAGCGATCATCATAAAGATCGGGGCGAGCGCCATGATGACGTTGTAGTTGTTGTTCGTGAGTTGGATCGCCCATCCGTTGATGTTTGGACCGACGATGGCGGAGAAGGTGGAGAACAGATAATACAATCCTGTGTATGTACCGATGCGTGCTGCGCTGGTCAGGTCCACGATCATGGGCAGGGAGTTGATGTTGACGAACGCCCAGCCGACACCTCCGAAGATAAGCAGTACGCCCGCCAATGTAAGCATGCGCGCGCCGCCCTCCTCCAGTGGAATGCCGACCAGCGGCAGGGGCGCGATGGCGGTTAACAGCGCTTCAGCGGGCGTGACGTATAGCAGGATCAGCATGATGGTGACGGTGATCAACCCGATCGAGATGGTGGTCTTGCGCCCGAGTTTTGTCGCGACATACCCCGCTGGAATGGCGAAGAGGACGAAGAACAACGGCAGGATGGAAAGCAAGGTTGCGCCGTCGCCTTCGTTCAAGCCAAGGTGATTTCTGGCGTAGAGCGTGAAAAAAGTGTCCACTGCGGAGTAGCCGATGAACCAGAAGAAAATGGCGAGCAGGATGCGCAGTCCGCTTTTGTCGGAGTCGCGGAAAACTTCTTTCAGGCTTTCGAACATGCCGGGTTGTTTTTCGGTCTCTTCGTATTCTTTTGGTTCTTCAATGAAAAGATAGACGATCAACGCTGCGATGATGACCAGCGCAGACCCAAGCCAGAATGGGAAGTTGGGACTCATTTTATAAAGCATGCCGCCGGTTTGCAGCGCGACGATGGTCCCAACGCCGCCCATGAAGTTGATGACGCCGTTCGCCTGTGAGCGGAATTTCGATGGGGTGATATCGGGCATGAGTGCCACGACAGGGGTGCGCCACAGCGCCGCGCTGAGCAGGAGCGTGCTGGTACATGCCACGAAGAGCGGCAGCACTGCTGCGAGCGGAATCAACCCGAATGCCAGGGCTGTGATCGGCGCGCCGATGAGGATGAAGGGAATGCGCCGTCCCAGCGGGGTGCGGAGGCGGTCTGACCAGGCTCCGACGGGCGGCTGGATGAAGAGCGCGGCGATGTTGTCGAGCGTCATGAAGAAGCCGATAAGAGCGGGAGCCAGCCCGAACCTATCGGCGAGGAAGATGGGGACGAAGGCGTTATAGACACCCCAGATGACACTGACGCCAAAAAAACCAAAGCCGAGCAGGAAGGTCTTGCCGTAGTTCAAACGTGCTGACATAAGTTCCTCCGTGTGGATTTGCAAGTTTAAAGGTTGGATGGCGCCTTGCTGCCAGCCTTCGACTCTTCAAACGTTTTAACCGTTCTTCAACTTTTCAATAAATTTCAAATCGTCTTTTGTCAATTCCGCCTTTTCGAGCATATCGGGGCGTTTCCGAAATGTGCGTTCCAGTGCCTGTTCGCGCCGCCATTTGTCTATTTTTCCGTGGTCGCCGGAGGTCAAAATGTCCGGCACCTTCCAGCCGCGGAATTCGGCAGGTTTTGTGTAGTGCGGGTATTCGAGCAAGCCCATCGCATGCGAGTCATCCTCCGCGCCGGTTGGGTCGCCGAGCACGCCGGGAAGCAGGCGGGCAACTGCGTCGATGAGGATGAGCGCGGGCAGTTCTCCGCCGGTCAGGACGTAATCACCGATGGAGATCTCGTCGGTGACAAGGTTTTCGCGGATGCGTTCGTCGACGCCTTCGTACCGTCCGCAGAGGAGGGCGATACGCGGGTGCGCTGACAATTCCTGCGCGATGGACTGGTTGAAGACGCGTCCCTGCGGGGTGAGGAGAATGATCGGGATGTTTGAATCAGGCTGGGGCGGGGAATGAGGCGCAGCCAGTCCGAGAACGGATTCGACAGCTTCGAAGACCGGTTCCGGTTTCATGACCATGCCGCCTCCGCCGCCATAGGGCGTGTCGTCGGTGGTGTGGTGTTTGTCGTGCGTGTAGTCGCGGATGTTGTGAATTCCGATGTCGAGCAGTCCCCGTTCGCGTGCGCGTTTGAGAATACTGGTTTCAAGGTAGGAAGGGAAGACTTCGGGCAGGAGAGTGAAGACCTCAAAGCGCATAAAGCGATTTTAGCATATAAGAAGCAAATTAGAGATTAATGCCCCTGCTTGACTGTGGTTTCCGGCGAATGGTAAGATGAATCCATGTATTTACGAGGAAGTAAGTGGAGCATGAACCGGCGGCGGAACAAGCCGAACTGGTTTATGATTATTCTGCTCAGCCTGTTGGTGCTGGGCGCTTCATACGTGACGCGGTTCATTGTCCCGAACGTGGATCCGCTCGGCGTTCCATCTCCCACGCCGACGACTGCGCCGGAGGCATTCATTGCCCAGGCGGAGACGTTCTTCGAGGAAGGTAAACTGCTGCCTGCCATCGAATCGTACAAGCAGGCGGTTGCTTCGCGCCCGGATGACCCTGTCGGTCATATCATGCTGGCACGTACGCTTGTATTCGCGGGCAGATATGGTGAGGCTCAAACCAGCGCCGAGGACGCGCTCCTGCTCAATCCCGCCAGTTCGATGGCGCACGCCGTCCGCGCGTGGGCGCTTGGATTTCAGAACCAATTTCTGGAGGCGGAATCCGGCATCAAGCGCGCGCTGGAACTTGATCCCAACAATGCGCTGGCTCATGCTTATTATGTCGAGATCCTTGTGAACGCTTTTTATAACGGCTCCAGTTCATTTGAAGGGATTGAAAGGGCTGCGGAAGAATCGCGCGTGGCGCAGGCGCTCGCGCCGAATACGCTCGAAATTCATCGCGCGCGCGGCATCATTTTGGAAGCCACCGGCAACAACGAGGAAGCCATCCGAGAATTCGAAGCCGCAATTGCGATCAATCCCAATATTTCCGACCTGCACCTTGCCATGGGGCGTTGCTACCGAGCGCTTGAAATTTATGACAAGGCGGTGGAATCCTATACGCGCGCCAATGCGCTCAATCCGCAGGACCCGCTGCCCGACCTTTACATGTCGCGTGCATACGCCAGTATCGGCGAATACGGCAAAGCCATGCAGTACGCCGAGCAGGCGGTCACCGACAGTCCCTCCGATACGGCTCTGCGCGGCAACCTCGGCGTGATGTATTACCGCAATGCCTACTGGCCCGACGCGGTCGAACAACTCAGCTATGTGGTCAAGGGCGGGTTGACGGAGGACGGCGTCCAATTGGACGCGATCCAACTCGTTCCCAATTCGCCGCGCGTTGCTGAATATTACTTCACCTATGGGCTGGCGCTCTCCCGCCTGAATCAATGCGGCGAGGCGCTGCAGATCGCCCAGTTGATCATTTCCCGCATCCCGTCGGATACGCTGTCGGTGGATAACGCCAACGCGATCATTGACCGTTGCCAGCAAAATCTGGATGCGCCTCCTCCTTCGCCGACACCTGATTCTTGATTCTGATCCCTTTTCTTTGCCATGCAGATTTCCAGTAAACGCCCCCTCTTCCGCCGCCGTGACGATACCGTTGTGTATCGTATGTTCCTTTTGGTCGTGCTGATCTTGGGCGGCATCTGGCTGATCCGGTCTGTGCAACAGGGCGATGTCAAGCCGCTCTTCCTGCCCACGCCCACGCCGACACGCTTCGCATCCTCCTACCTGTTGGAAGGGGAGGCGCTCTTCACCGCCGGGAAATTAAGCGATTCTGTGGCAGAGGATGGCACGACCATCCCCGGCGCGATCACCGCCTACCGTGAAGCCGCGCTTGTAGACCCGAACAACGCCGAGGTTCTGGCACAGCTGGCGCGCATCCAGATCTATTCCACGGCATTGATCGTGCGGCAGGACGAGGTTCTTGTCCGTCTCGATGAGGCGGTCGAATCCGCCGAAAAAGCGATCGAAACAAATCCCGACAGCAGTTACGCCCATGCAATGTATTCGCTCGCTTTGAACTGGAAGGCAAGTTACACGCGGGCTGACCGTGAAAAGCAATCCCTGCGGACGCAATCGGAGCAGGCGGCGGTACGCGCCCTGCAATTGGACAATTCCAGCGCGCTTGCCCAGGCGGTCTACGCGGAGGTGTTGGTTGACCAGCAAAAGTGGACTCAGGCATTGCAGACCATCGAGCAGGCGCTGGAACGCGACCCGTCCCTGATGGATGTACATCGTGTCCATGCCTATGTGCTGGAATCACTGGGGGAATATGCGCTTGCCATTCAATCATATGACCGCGCGATTGCCATCAACCCGAACCTGACCTTCCTGTATTTGCGCGCCGGTGCAAATTACCGCGCTCTCGCCTTCAGGAGTCCCAACGAGCAGGTTCAGCGCGATCTATACGAAAAGGCTCTGGAATATTTTGCGCAGGCGGCGCGCATCAACCAGCAGTTGGGCGTGCAAGACCCAACGCCATATCTTTCGATAGCCCGCACGTACTCGCAAATGGGCGAGTTCTTCATTGCCATTCGCAATGTGCAGCGGACGATCGAGTTCCAGCCGGATAACGCGGTGTTCTATGGTGAGTTGGGCACGCTGTATCACAAGAACCGCAACTACGAGACAGGCATCCTGGCGTTCAAATGTGCGGTGCGCGGATGTACGCCAGAGGAATCCTGTGACGGGCGCGGGGGATGCGGTCCCAATGACATGCCTGCGGCGGTCGAGCCGGTTCAGCTTTCGCTGAGTACGGTGTATTACTTTGACATTTACGCTTCCCAGTTGGCGGCGTTGAGCACGCCGAGGCAAAGTTATTGTGCCGAGGCGCTGGAGATTGCCCGGATCATCGAAAGCTCGGAATATATCAGCGACCCGAACATCGCCGCGGACATGGTGGTGGTGCGCAATATCTGCGCATTTGACACAGATGCGAATGCCAGTGCGGGCATCCGCCCGACGGCAACGCCGATGATGACGCCAACGCCCTCGCCGTAGACCTTTCAGTGGGGGAAAGTATGGGTTTGCCGGGCAGTTTCAGGTCCAGAACGAGGCGGGGGATGTCAGAGATTTGTAAGAATTTTTATATTTCCCCTTGACTTTGCCCTTCCAAGTGAGTAAGATAGGATTTAGCACTCGGTTGACTTGAGTGCTAATTGTGTGCTTATTCAAAAAATCCAAACTCGTAATGGAGGCAAGAAATGGCAAAAATCTCGTTCAAACCTTTAGGCGGCCGCGTGCTCGTGGAACCCATTGAGCAGGAGGAAGTGACTGCGAGCGGTATCGTCCTTCCTGAAACCGCAAAGGAAAAACCCCAGCAGGGCAAGATCCTGGCGGCGGGTCCCGGTGACCGCAATGACAAGGGCGAGCGCATCGCCTTGGATGTGAAGGTGGGCGATACCGTCCTCTTCGCCAAGTATTCCGGCACCGAAGTGAAGATGGATGGCAAGAAACTGCTCATCCTGCGCGAGAGCGACATTCTCGGCATTGTTGGATAAATTCCCCATTCAAATTCATAAACAGGAAGTGACCTATGGCAGCAAAACAACTTGTATTTTCAGAAGAAGCGCGCCGCAAGCTTAAGAACGGCATGAACGTGGTCGCCAATGCGGTGTCCGCCACCCTCGGTCCGAAGGGACGTAATGTGGCTGTGGACCGCAAGTTCGGTTCCCCGACCATCACCCATGACGGCGTGTCCGTCGCCAAGGAAATCGAACTGGAAGATCCGTTCGAGAACATGGGCGCCCAGCTCCTCAAGGAAGCCGCTCAGAAGACCAACGATATTGCCGGTGACGGCACCACCACCTCCACCGTGCTGGCTCACGCCATCGTCAACGAAGGTTTGAAGGCGCTCGAGGCTGGTTACAATCCGATGCTTCTGAAGCGCGGCATCGAACTTGCCACCGACACCATTGTGGCGGAACTCAAGAAGAACTCCGTCAAGATCGATACCAAGGAAGAGATCGCTTCCGTCGCCACCAACTCCGCGGCGGATGAAGAGGTCGGTCAGCTCATTGCAGATGTGATGGACAAGGTCGGCAAGGACGGCGTGATCACGGTCGAAGAATCCAAGACCATGCAGTTCGAGACCGAATATGTCGAAGGTATGCAGTTCGACCGCGGTTACCTCTCGCCCTATTTCATCACCAGCGCCGAATCCATGGAAGCCCAGATCAGTGACGCGTACGTTCTGATCTATGACAAGAAGATCTCCGCCGCGCAGGACATCGTGCCCCTGCTCGAAAAACTCGTCCAGCTCGGCAAACGCGAACTGGTCATCATCGCCGAAGACATCGACGGTGAAGCCCTCGCCACCCTGATCCTTAACAAGATCCGCGGCATGTTGAACGTGCTGGCTGTCAAAGCCCCCGGCTTCGGCGACCGCCGGAAAGCCATGCTGCAGGACATCGCCGTTCTGACCGGTGGTCAGGTCATCTCCGAGGAGATGGGACGCAAGCTCGAATCCGCCACCGTGCAGGATCTGGGACGCGCTGAGAAGGTCGTCTCCGACAAGGAAAACACCACCGTCGTCGGCGGCAAAGGCAAGAAAGCTGACATCGAAGGACGCATCAAGGAGATCCGCATCGAGATCGACAAGAGCACCAGCGATTATGACCGCGAGAAGCTCCAGGAACGCCTTGCCAAGTTGAGCGGCGGCGTCGCCATCATCCGCGT
>CAYPHR010000007.1:0-30809 GCA_964410375.1 uncultured Anaerolinea sp.
ATCACGCCAACGATGTTGGTCGCCGTGTCACCGCCGCGCAGGGTGTTGCTGGCGGAGAGGGGCAGTCCGCCGCGACCGAACAGGATCGGGTCGGGGTTTTGGCTTTGCAGGGCATCATCAAGGATGATCTTGTTCAGGTTGTTTGCGGCTTGCAGTGCGAGCGCAGGCGCGCCGGGATCAACAACGTTCGTCGGTTGTTGCAGGCGTGCACCGGAGGAGAGCAATACCTGACCAAAGCGCCCGAGCTGGAAGTGCTCGGTCACGTACATGGTCTGCGGCAGGCGCACCAGCATGCCTTCGTAGCGTTCAAGGTAGTCTAACGAAGCAACCGGGAAGGTGACATCCACCGGTGTCACAGAACCAGTTCCACAGTTAACGATGGAGGATGCGCTGATCTGGGTCTGGTCTTGGAATTCAGCGGCAGTACCGGTCACGCGGACGACGTCACCGAGGTTGACGTTGTCATTGTTGCCGTTGAAGATGAAGATGCCGTCTGATGTGGCGGGGTTGCCGTCACCGACCGGGTCTTGGATGTAGAATCCGCGCAGGGTGGGGGATGGTCCTTCATAGTCGCCGATTACAACACCTTGCGTGGTGACCGTGCCAGTGATGGCGGCGATGGGTCCACTGCCTTGGATGTCATAAATCGGAGTGAAGGGAAGGATACAGGCGTTCAAGACGCTGAAGCTGATTGTGTGATCCGCTTCCATGTTGTCGGGCGGGTCGTTGGCATCCTGATCGGTGACGTTTGCCGCGTACACGGTCAGCGTGCAGGTTTCACCGGCAATCAGGTCCGCATCGGGATTCAACGTGAAGCTGGTCGGACCACCGCTGACGGTTGCCAGAACCGTTCCGCTGGTCGTGCAGATCAGTTCGAACCATGTGCCGGTCACGTCAACCGGTTCACTGAACGTAACAGCGAGGTTGCCAGTGGTGGGGAAGTCGGTTGCGCCATTCGTCGGGAAGGTGCTGACGACTTCGGGAGCGTCATCCTCGGCACCGAAACCGCTGTTGCGTGGATTGGGTGCGCCGGTTTCAAAATCATCATTATTATTGTTGGTATCCTGACTGCCGCCACCCTTGCGGAGAACAGCCGTCGTGTTGCTGGGTGCGGAGGTGGGACTGCTGCCTTCAAAGCAGTTTGCTGTGGCGCCAAAACCAACAAAATCAATGATCTGACTTCCAGTCGGGCATGCGCCACTCAATGCAGTGGTGTTATTGACCAGCGCAACCTTCCCTGCTGCGGCAGCCATGGCTATCGTGCCGATGGCGTCCGGTGTTGGCAGGGATGTTGTGCCGCCCGAACCAACTGCCTGCTGGATCAGGTAATACCCGCCCGGAGCAATGGAGCCGGATAAGGCTGTCACCTGCCACGATGTTCCGGTAGCGGAGGCATATTGCACCGACCATCCGGTAAGATCAATACTGTTGGCGCTGGAGTTGTACAGTTCGATGAAATCATGGGTATATGTCGCGCCGCTGTTCCCGCCGCCGCCGTAGATCTGGCTGATGACGACATTGCCCACAACCACCGGTGGCACTACTTCATTCAGAGCACCCGGCGTATTGTATGCCTCACCAACCTCCGGTGTGCCGTCAAAACCAGGGATGCCCGCCAGATCGAAATCGTTGCGGACCCAATCGGCGGTGGTGTCGGTATCAGTCCCATCCGGGATGCGCGACGCGCCGCCGGGAGCAAAGGGCAGACCGTCATAGGCAACCCCCAGGGTTACGGGACCATAGGTAATATCACCCAAGCCGCCATCGTTCACGGCAATCGAATCCACAATGGCATCCCAAGGAGTGGTATCAAAGACGCCATCATTATCAGTATCGAGATCGATATTTAGTGCGCCAACGAAGTTCTTGACAAGCAGAAGAGTAATCGTTCCGTTTTCGAGCGCGTTGGCGGGCAGGTTGACGAGGTAAAGACCGTTGGCATCCGTCGTGCCAAGGGAAATCACTTCATCCACCGTGCCTGCTGATGCACCGCTATCGCCTTCAATTTCAAGGAGTGTGTAAGCGGAATAGTCCGTGTTGGGCTCGCCGTAGAATTCAACATATTCCACGTCGGTGCCAGCCGTGCTGGCGGAGAACTCGTTGATTACGGGGGCAGTGGGTTCAGAACTGCTGCATAAGTTTATAGGAGATGATGTATTGCGCGGAGTGATGGTTGTTACTGCCGAAAAATCGGCGGCATTGTCGTCTGTCTCCTGACAACCATTAAGTGCTCGAACCGCCGAAGTGGTATTGCTCAGAGTGGGTGCAGCTCCGCTGCCCTCAAAGAAATTGGCATTGCCATACCCAACTAAGTCAATAATCGGAGCTAATTGAGCAGGCGAACATGGTGTTGAGCCGCCATTACAACCCAAAGGTGTCGTTGAATTTACTAAAGCGACTTTCCCTGCTCCCGCCGCCATCGCAATGGGAGTTGGATCAACAAGATCTGGTGTAGGTAAAGCAACACCATTGCTTCCGCCTGCTTGCTGGATAAGAAAATATTGCCCGGGAGCAAGTGAAACGTTTGGCAATTCTGTCAATAAAGTGGAACTTGAACCAAAATTCCCTGTCCCCGTTGCACTTGTATATTGAATTGACCACCCTGCCAGTGAAACGGTGGTATTGCCTCTATTGAACAACTCTACGAAGTCGTGCGTATATGGAGCGCCACTATTTCCCCCGCCTCCATAGACCTGGCTGATGACAATGTCGGCTGATAGAGCCTGTACGTTCTGCACCGGCAATCCCCCCAGTATCAACGCCAGCATCGTTATCAAAGAAAATACTCTGACCAAACTTTTATTCATGCCATTCTCCTCTTGAGTTATTGGGAACAAAAAACGTGCCTGGACAATTGCAGATTTTAGTTTTGCAGGTGCAAGGGTACCTCCTTCGACTGGTCAAATACAATTCCATAATTTCATGCTCCCCCGATTGTTCAATTTTAGGTTAGTCCTAACAAAAATGCAAGTAAATAAGAGTTCCGTAAGAAATTTTAAGCTTTGAGCCGCACGCCATCTCGATATCCCAAGACTGGGGAGCAGAAAATGACATCATGTATAATCCGCGCATGACTTTATTACGAAACACATTTTCCAAGCTTTGGACGCGCGACTCATCCATCCTCCTCGGCGGATTTTTCGTCACGATCTTCCTCATCGTCTACATCTGGTGGCCCCTCGCGGAGGAGGTCCTTGCCTATATCGACTGGAATGGTCCCTGGTGGCTCTACATGGACTGGCTTTTGCTCGGCATCTTCCTCTTCATGTCCATCACCATCGTTGCGCGCGCGAATCTCAAAACGGATGGGTTGATCGTTTTCGTCGGCATCTTTGGCGGGCTGGCAATCGAAAGCTGGGGCACACAGACAGAACTCTGGCATTACTACACCGCCGAACGTCCGCCGTTGTGGATCATCCCTGCCTGGCCCATCGCGTCGTTGTCCATTGACCGCATCGCAAGGTTTTTGAACTGGCTTATCGAACGCAAAACGACGAATCTCCAATCGTTATTCACTATTCTCTATTGGATAATTTTTGCCTCTTTCCTGACCTTGATGCTGGTCTTTGTCTCCCCAACCTTTGACAAGTCCTTTACCTTGCTCGCCATCCTTTTGTGTGTCCTGCTGATCCTCACTCCAACCGATCATCGCTTCGCCCTGTTGACCTTCATTGCAGGGGCGGGGCTGGGCTATTTCCTTGAACTGTGGGGCACCACCCGTCAATGCTGGACGTATTACACTTATGAAACACCGCCGTTGTTCGCGGTCCTTGCACATGGCATGGCGGCGGTCGCGTTTTGGCGTGCAGGTTTGTTGGTGAAGATGATAGGGGAGAAGGTGGTTGGATTGAAAAGTAAATCAATAGCCAGTGACCAGTTTGAAAATCCGTGAGGCGAAAGCCTCGCGGATTTTTTGTTTCAGAAGCGGAATATGCTGGAGAAAATAGACTCAGGCACAGGCGGGAAGAGAAGCGAATGTGACATTAAATCCCTTGACATGGGGGAAAATCGTCGTAAAATATGACCTTGTGGTCATATGACCCGTAGGTCACATTGTTTCCCGCCGCCGGCCACAGCGGGGACAAAAAAGGAACAAGAATGATTAACGTTAGCGACCTCACTTTTATTTATACAGGCACAACCGAACCTGCCATCAAAAATATCAGTTTTGCCGTGCAACCCGGCGAGATCTTCGGATTCCTAGGACCGAGCGGCGCGGGCAAATCCACTACGCAGAAGATTCTGTTTCGGCTCCTGCAGGGATTTCAGGGATCGGTGCAAGTGTTCGACCGCGATCTGCGCGAGTGGGGGTATGAGTATTTCGAGCAGGTCGGCGTGAGTTTCGAGATGCCGAACCATTACACAAAATTGACCGCGCGTGAGAACCTGCGTTACTTTGGTGCGCTCTATCAGGGCCCCGTGATGAAGCCCGAAGAGTTGCTCGAAATGGTCGGCTTGCTGGATGATGCCGATATGCTCGTTTCGCAATATTCCAAAGGGATGAAGAACCGCCTGAGCGTGGCGCGTTCGCTGGTGAATAACCCGAAACTGCTCTTTTTGGATGAACCAACCGCGGGTCTCGACCCCGTCAACGCGCGCAATATAAAAGACCTGATCAAGGCGCAAAAGGACGCGGGCAAGACTGTCTTCCTCACGACACACGACATGCACATCGCTGACGAATTATGCGACCGCGTCGCCTTCATCGTGGACGGCAAACTCAGCCTGACCGATTCGCCGCGCGAACTGAAACTGCGCTACGGCAAGCCCGAAGTGCGCGTGGAATTTGGCTTGAACGGCAAAAACGAACAACGCGACTTCGATCTGGCGGGTCTCGCGGACAACGCCGAGTTTTTGAAGTTGTTACGTGAAGGCAATGTCCGCACCCTGCACACACAGGAAGCGACGCTGGAGAACATCTTCATCCAGATGACCGGACGGAGGCTCGAATGACGCGCCTGCTTTCCGCCGCCCGCTGGGATGTAAGCCTGCAATTCCGCAATGGGTTCTATTATGTGTCGGCGTTCACAGCGGTCGTTATGATCGTCCTGCTTAAACCGCTGGATGGTGTGGATTTTGGCTACTGGTGGCCCGCCATCATCACGGGCAACCTGACCATCAATTCCTTTTATTTCATGGCAGGTATCGTCCTGTTGGAAAAAGGCGAAGGCACGCTCGAAGCGCAGATCGTCACGCCGTTGCGCCCGTGGGAAATCCTCGGCTCGAAGGTGCTGACGCTCGGTCTGCTCTCGCTGTTCGAGACGCTCGTCATGATCGTCATTTTGCAGGGCGTGAACTTCAATTGGATTCTGCTGGTGACGGGCATTGTGTTGTACATTGCCATCCTTTCGCTGTACGGCTTCATCGTCGTCGTCCGCTACGACTCGATCAGTGAATTCATCCTGCCGTCCGCGGTCTGGACGCTGGGCTTCTCCCTGCCGCTGTTGTATTACTTCGACATCTGGCGCAGTTGGATCATGTTCCTGCATCCGTTACAGGGTATCTTCATTCTGCTTCAATCGGCGTTCGCGTCCGTGCCCGCCTGGCAGATCATTTACGGCATCGCTTATTCCATTTTGTGGACGGGTATCTTTATGTGGCTCAGCCTGCGCGCGTTCCGCAAGTTCGTGGTCGTCAAGGAAGGAGTGCGAAGAAAATGAACCTCAACACCGTCTTCCGTTCGCTCGGTCCCATTGACATCCGCAGTATCCGCCGCGACAGCCTGGTCTCGTGGATGATCTACATCCCGATCTTTCTGGCGCTGGTCATGCGCTGGGGTGTCCCTCCGCTCACCGCGCGGCTGATGGAGCAATACAACTTCGACCTGGCCGAATACTATCCCCTCCTGCTGGCGTACTTTTTCATCGGCATGTGCCCGATGATCTTCGGCGCATTGATCGGTTTCATCTTATTGGATGAAAAGGACGACCGCACCCTGACCGCCCTCCAGGTGACGCCCCTGCCCCTGAGCGGATACGTCCTCTATCGGGTGACGGTTCCGATCCTCCTCACCTTTGGGCTGATGTTCGTCCTCTTTCCTTTAGCCAATCTGACGCCTTTCGATCTGCGGACGATCCTGCTCTCAGCGATTGCCGCCGCGCCCATGGCGCCGATGCTTGCCCTGCTCTTCGGGTCCGTCGCGCAGAACAAGGTGCAGGGCTTCGCGCTGATGAAACTGACAGGCTTTGTCTTCATCGCCCCCGTCGTTGCCTACTTCGCGCCTGCCGGTTGGGAACTGTTATTCGGCATCGTCCCCACCTACTGGCCCATGAAAGTGTACTGGCTGTTGCACGCGGGTGAGACGAACGTGTGGCTGTATGTCGTCATTGCGGTCGTGTATCAATTGCTCATCGCCGCCTTTTTTGCGAGAAGGTTTTACAAGGTTTTGCATCAATAGATTTCTCCCTCACCCTAACCCTCTCCCGAGGAGAGAGGGGATGACTCCCTTCTCCCTCGGGACGCTTCGCAAGGGCTGGGGATGAGGGCTAACTCACACAGGAGAATCATTCATGGACACACTTACCATCCTCGCCTACGCGCTCATCCTTTACGGCGTTTTCACGCTCTACATCGCCTACGTCAAACCCAAAGCCATCTGGAACATCGGCAAGATCCAGGGCTTTGTGCAACTGCTCTCTGAAAAAGGGACAGTCATCTTCTTCAGCATCGTCGGCATCGCGACCATCGTCGGCGGTGTCTATCTTCTTTTGAGGTGACTACAATGAGCAACGAACAAACTGGGTTCGCCCAGCGCAGTCTGGAAAAAAATCACTTCGATCACAAGGACATGGACTACTACCTGTCCTGAATGATGGGATGTGAAGTTTTATGACGGCTGTGACCGCTCCCCGCGTTGTTGCTGGCTGGTGAAGGCGAAGCGGAGGTCACGCTCAAGATCGTGCGCGAATGTTTTGAGAAACTGCCCAACCCGAAAAAGAAGATGGTCATCTTCACGAAGGCGCAGGGCGGCGAGGCGCATTGTCAGGTCAATAATCTGGCATTACCGAACACAACCATGTTCGACTGGTTGGATGAGGTGATGAAATAACAAGGAACAACCATGAGCGACAAAATCATCGAAACCCATAACCTGACCGTTTATTACGGCAAATTCAGGGGCATCAAAGATGTCAACCTGACCGTGGAAAAAGGCGAAGCGTTCGGCTTTTTGGGACCGAACGGTGCGGGCAAGACCACCACCCAGCGCGTCCTGCTGGATGTCATCCGTCCCACCTCGGGGGGCGCTTCCATCTTCGGCATGGACTGCCGTGCGCAAGGCGTGGAACTGCGCAAGCGCGTCGGCTACCTGCCCGGGGAACTGGCGCTATACAAGGAAATGCGCGCCGAGGAATTCTTCAGGATGTACGAATACCTGCGCGGCGGGAACGGCTCGAAAGGCTACTGGCGCGACCTGGCAAAGAGACTCGATCTAGACGTCAGCCGCAAGATCAGCGCCTTTTCACGCGGCAACAAGCAAAAGGTCGGCATTGTGGCGGCGTTCATGAGTCGCCCCGACCTGCTCATCCTCGATGAGCCGACAGGCGGACTGGATCCGCTCGTGCAACAGACCGTGATGGAAATGGTGCGCGAGGTCAAGGCGGATGGACGAACCGTGTTCTTCTCGTCTCACATATTGCCTGAGGTGCAGGCGGTTTGTGACCGCGTCGGCATCATCCGCGAGGGGCAACTCGTCGCCACCCAGCGCGTGGAGGAGTTAATCGCCGCGCACCTCAAACGGCTGACGCTGAGTTTTGCGGAATTGCCCCCCGCTGACACATTCAAACTGGAAGGCGTGACCGAGATCGCCCGCAAGGAGCAAAGCGTCACGCTGGAAGTACGCGAGAATCTGCCGCAGGTGTTGTCCATTGCAGCGAGGCACAATATTCAAGATATCGAAACGCAGACCATGAGCCTGGAGGAGATCTTCCTGGCGTTCTATGGCAAGGGGAACGGAGGCAAACATGCTTAGGTTACTCTGGCAGGAATTGAAATTTCGACGCGGCGCCATTCTCGGCTGGAGTTTGGGATTGTGCTTTTTCCCGCTCGTGTACATTGGTATTTATCCCTCTGTTGCCGAGCAAATGGCGGGACTGGCTGATTTGGAACTTTACAAGGCGTTGGGCATGAGCCTGGGTACGTTCCCCGATTGGGTGGGCTCGATCCTGATCGTGTTCATGCCGCTGGTCGCCTCCATCTACGCCTTGATCAACGGCACAGGCACGCTGGCGGCGGAGGAAGAGGACGGGCGCATGGAGATGGTCGTGACCCTGCCCCTGCCGCGCTGGCAGGTTGTCACCGCCAAGGCAATCGCGCTGGTGATCTCGTCCGTCATCATGTTTCTTGTGGTCGCGGTGGTTTCGGTGTTCGTGTTTCAATCCATCGAGAGTCAGATCGAAACCGATATGGCGGCGATGGATCTGTTCAACGCGGTTCTGTCCGCCTACCCGCTGGTGTTTGCGGTCGGGATGCTCGGCATGTTCCTGGCGGCGTTCACTCCCAGCCGCCGCGTGGCAGGTTCGATCTCGGCGGTCATTCTGGTGGTCAGTTATTTCGGCAACAACCTCTCCAACTCCACCACCGCGCTGGAGCCGTTCGAGCCGTTCTTCCTGTTCAGCTATCTGGAGGGAACGGGCAGGGCAGTGATGGAGGGGCAACAGGCAGGCAACCTGCTGGTGCTGATCGCCATCGGGCTGGTGTCCTTTGCGCTGGCGGTATTCTTCTTCGAACGCCGCAACCTGACCGTGGGCGCCTGGCCCTGGCAGAGGGCAAAAGTTGAAGGTTGAATGATGAGAGGAATTATGTTCGGGATGAATATCCGCTTCTTAGAACCGGGACAGGTTTGGGCTGGAAGCGGGGCGGGTTCTTCATCCCACTGGAGTTGATCTTTATGCCGAAACAGACTTTTTTCAATCTCCCTGACGAGAAACGCAATACCATCATCAATGCCGCCATTGACGAGTTTGCGGAATACGGTTTGGAGAACGCCTCTACGAACCGCATTGTGGCGAAGGGCGGCATCTCGAAGGGAAGTTTCTACCAGTATTTTGAGGATAAACAGGATGTCTTCATGCATCTGCTCACGGTGCTGGAGCAGGAAAAACTGGAATATTTCAAGGTCAAGCATCCGCCGAGCATGAATATGGATACTTTCCAGTATTTTCGTTGGATGATCAAGGCGGGCATGGAGTTTAATTCCGTTTATCCGCGCCTTGTGCAAGCCATCAGCCGCGTCTTGTTCAATGAAGGTTTGTATTACAAGAATTTTGCCAACACCCGCGAACGCTCCATGCAGGGACTGCGCGCGATGATCCAGCAAGCCATCCAAAACGGGGAGGTGGATACCAGCGTGGATGTGGATCTGGCGGTAATGGTGATCGAAACCTGGAGCAATGCCATCAGCAATTACATCCTGCAGGAGGGCATGAAACAAAAGGACATCCTGAAATGGGTGCGTTCGTCCAAAACGCAGGAAATGATCGATAAGATGCTGTATGTGATGGAATACGGTTTGCGGAAAACAGAATCTGAGTTTAAGTCCGTGCCCTGAACATGGACAGCCTGCTGTGATGATTATCAAAGTACAATGAGCGCGTTGGAATTTTCCAACGCGCTCATTTTTTCAAGGAGATATCTATGACCACCATCACCGTCATCGGCGCGGGAAGCGCCTCGTTTGGAGAAAATACACTGTCCGCCATCATGCGCTCGCAGAAATTGAAAGGCTCCACCCTGCGGCTTGTGGACAGAAACCCCCAGAGCCTGGACATCGTTCATAGGCTGGCGAACCGATTGAACAAAGAATGGGGCGCGAAGTTCACCATTACAGCCCACACGCATCATAAGGATGCGCTCGAAGGAACAAATTTTGTCGTCTCCGCCATTGAGGTCGGTCCGCGCGAAGAATTATGGAAATCCGATTTTGAGATTCCCATCAAGTACGGCGTGCGACAGCCATATGCCGAAAACGGCGGACCCGGCGGTTTCATCCATGCAGCGCGCAATGTCAAGCCGGTGTTGGAGATTGTCCGTGATATGGAACAGGCTTGTCCCGATGCATGGTTCATCAATTTCACAAATCCGATGGTGCGCATCTGCGACCTTGTCAATCGTCACAGCAAGATCAAGGCAGTGGGGTTGTGTCATCAAATTTATGCCGGTTACGGCATGGTTGGTGTAGCGCTTGCTAAAGACCTTGGCATCCAAGTTCCCGAAGGTCTCGAAGGTATGCACGCGGACGTGATGCAGCATCCGCTTCAGCAACAGGTCGTTCATCAGATCGTTCCGCTTGTGGATATCCGCGCCGCAGGCACGAATCACTTCACGTGGCTCGTATCCATCCATGACAGGCGCACCGGGGAAGATCTGTATCCGCTATTAAGGGAACGATTTTTTGAGTTGGATGAGACCTTCGAACCGCTGACGCGCCGCGTCTTTCGTGACTTTGGCTTGTTCCCGATCCCCGGAGATACCCATCTCTGTGAGTATCTGCCATGGATGAGTGATCCCGTTACCAAGCCGTGGGAAAGGTTCAACATCCGCCTGTATGACTGGGAATTGATGGCGGGCGTGCGCGATTTCAGCCTGGATCGCTTGAATGAAATGGCGGACGGCAACATGACCATCGATGGTTTGCTTGAGACCGATTCCGAAGGAGCGTTGGAGATGATAGAGAATGTCGCTTATGGAGGCAATCATTATCATCTCGCGGCAAATCTCCCGAACGTCGGTCAGATCCCGAATCTTCCATGGGGCACAACGGTGGAAACGCCTGTTCATGTGAATGGAGCGGGGATTCATCCAGTGCATGTCGGTCCACTGCCTGAACCGATTGCCGAGCTCTGCCATCGCGAGTTGATCGTCGCGCAGTTAGGTGTGGATGCCGCGGTCGAAGGTAGTTATGAAAAGGCGCTTCAATGTCTTCTGCTCGGTCCCGTCATTATGGACATGGAGACATCGAGATCCATCCTTGACGATTACCTGCAAACATACAAGGAACATCTTCCGCAGTTTTGGAAATGAACATTCCGATCTATGTAGAATAAAAGAGACGGGTTCATATCACCCGTCTCTTTTATTCTTAAAAACATTAACGACCTTAAATAACTTAAAAACCTTAAAGAAAATATAGCATTGATGAATATCATAAGAATTTATGCTTATGATATTTTAAGATAATTACATGTGTAAAAACCTTTACATAAATCATAAGTTGTATAAAATAAAACATAGAATAATGATTGTTTTATTTATTGTTGTATGTTGAATGATAAACATAAATAAACAAACAACATGATTCACTGAATCAAAGCAGTAACGATTGCAAGGCAGAAAGACAATAAAGGAAAAATCATGTACATTTGCGTATTGACAAGCATGCCGGATGACGACGACATACCCTACGATCCCTCTCCCTACATGAATGGGTTCCGCTGGAAGCATCATCTGGTTCAACCAACGAACGTTGAAAAACAAATCAAAGACCTGCTCGATGAAGGGGTGGATGTATTCATCAATCTGTGTGACGGCACCCCGGATGATCCGCTATCCGGCATCGCGCTTGTTCACGCATTGGAAAGATACAACGCCGCCTTCACCGGTGCAGATTCGAAATTCTTCGATCCCACACGCGATGAAATGAAGAATGCCGCGCGCCGTGTCTCTGTTCCTACGCCGAATTGGATGTTCGTCAGTCGTGTAGAGGACGCCGAGAAGGTCGCGAAGCGTTTGAAGTTCCCCATGCTGGTCAAGCCGCCGCACGGCTACGCCAGTGTTGGCATCCGCCGCAACTCACGCGTTGAAACCATCGAACAGCTGCGCGAACAGATCGAGTTTGAGATCAAGGAATTCGGACGCGCCCTGATCGAAGAATTTGTTGAAGGACGCGAGTTCACCTGTCTCATTGCTGAAAGCCCGGATGCCACCGGGAAACCGCTCACTTTTACACCGGTCGAGTTCATCTTCCCCGAAGGGGAGTCATTCAAGCATTATGATATGAAATGGGTTGAGTACGAGAAGATGTCTGTTGCGGTGGTGGATGAGCCCCGCATCAACAAGACCTTGCGCGAACAGACCGCCCGCGTTTTCAAGGAATTGGGCGGTAACGGATATGCGCGCTGCGATTACCGCATGGATGCCGATGGCGTGATCCACATGCTTGAGATCAACCCCAACTGCGGCATATTCTATCCGCCGCACGAACCCGGCTCGGCAGACTTCTCGCTCCTTAACGATCCAAACACCGATCACACCAAGTTCATGAAGTTGATCATCCGCAATGCGCAAAAGAGACAGACGCGCATCGCGGCGGAGAAGATCATCAAACGTCAGCGCCGCAAGCGCGTGCTCGAAGTCGAGCAGATGGCTTACACCTAAACAAAACGGGACACAGCAATGTGTCCCGTTTCTTTATCCTGTTGAAATCGGGGAGATGGATCGAGGAAACTGAAACAGATGTCGATGGTGATGAGGCGGTATTGAGATATCCATAAATAACCCCATCGAGGCAAATCAAAGCCTGACCAGTGTGGTGCGCCGAATCATCAAATTCGTTTGACGCGATACATCCGTGTTAAATTCAGGTTTGTATTAAAATGGGAATTCAAATGAACGGGTTAGGTTTCAAAGACCATGGTGGTTGATACTGTAGAGGCTGAATGACCGATCTGGAATTGCTTGAAAAGTATGAACCTGTGCTGCGTTTTGCGAAAAGCGAACGTTTTTTTCCGATGGCGGTGGAGCCGTATCTGGAACACTGCATGATCTTTCCGAGCGGACCGCATGGGACGGCGGAGTTGTTCGCTCATTTAAACGAACCGTTGGTCTATAAGGTTGGCAGGCTGGAAAGCCACGAGTTTTTTTTACGATTTGTGAACGACCCGTTAAGTGATTTCGACGCCTGGGTCTGGTGGGGGATAAGTTCCGTTCTGGGAATTGTGGCGGGATGGTTCTTCTTCGGGCTGGCAGGTGTGGAGATCGCGATCGGTATTTCGCTGGCGGTTGCACTGGTCATATTCATGCTGGCGTCTCCGATCCGTTTGCGTATCATTCCCGCTGCGTTGGCAGTGATCGTATTCCTTGTGCTGTCGATTGCACCAATATGGTTCTTTCTCGAACCGAGAGGGTATCTCAGCATTGAAGTGGAATACCTTGTTCTACTGCCGATCTATCTGCTGCTTCTGATCTATTTCCTGATGAAGACATTGAAATTCATCATCGAGCGTATCCTGCCGGAGGGACCGGGGTTGGTGATGGATATGCTCTCGCAGGCAACAGAAAAGATTGCGCGGGAGTCATACGGCTTGTACGCGGAGATTCTGAAAGAGCACCCTCAGCCTGTTTATTATGGGCGTGTTTTGCGCGAGGCGGATGAACATGGAAATCAATGGACGATTCTGCAATATCATTTCTTTTATGCCTTCAATGACTGGCGGCTCGCTGCGAACGGGATGAACCATCATGAAGGGGATTGGGAAATGATGGCGGTGTATTTGAAGAATGATGCGCCGCACGCAGTTTTGCTCTCCCAGCATGGTGCGGGAAGTATCGTGGAGTGGGAGAATGTCATCAAGGCGCGGACCATGCAGGAGAAAGAGACGACGCATCCCGTGATCTATGCTGCACTTGGATCGCACGCGAATTACAGCAAGCCGGAAGTGATCCGTTCTCCGAGTATGTACAAAACGGGGAAGGTTCAGCGCTTCCTCTTCTGGTTCGACGGTTTGATCCATTACCTATTCCTTTGGTTCAACCCGCATCAAAAGGCGCGTCAGATCGCCCTTAAGGAAATGCAGGAACAGGGCATCCACCTGTTTGCCGGAGATGCGTTCGATGAAATGGTGGATGAGACGGATCATTATATTATCCGTTTGCCAATGGAGATCGCCACAGGAGACGGACTTCGTATTGGATGTCCGGAAACGAACTCACGCGAGCCCGTTAAGAAATCAGCGGATTATTTGAAAGCGATCATGTCGAGGCGGGATGTGACACACCCTGCAGAAAGAGGTTGGAAGCGCATCCTATTGAATTATGGTCAGCCTTGGGTACAATATAAGGGATTGTGGGGTGTAAAAAGTTGGTTAAGTGAAGAATCTGGTCCGCGGGGACCAAAATGGGAAAGACCCCAAAAGGGACAGACCGAAATGCACGAGCGTGTCCGTTGGGGCAAGCCGCTCGATTGGCTCGCAGAGTTGGAACGTAAAAAACACTAATGTTTGACAAGGAGAACTTTTATTATGTCCATTCCGCAGATTCTCGAAGTTGTGATCGGTTTAATTTTTATTTTCTATGTTCTCGGTTCCATCGTTTCCCTGGTCACGCAGTGGATCAATGAGTCATTGGAGACACGCGGCAAGGCGCTGGAAAAATACTTGATCAAGATTGTCGGCGACAAAAAACTCGGCGATCTTGTCACGCTCCCGCAGTTGCAGGCGCTGCGTCCCATCCGTTACAGGAATTTCCTAAGCGTGTTCAATTCCGCCACAGAAGCGAAGAAACTTGAAAAAGTTCCCGTCGCCACATTGGTGGACGCATATTTTGACCTGGCGGGTCTGACCGCGAATACCGAGTTGGATGCAACTAAACTGACAGAATTGATCAACAAATTGCCCGATTCGGAAGGCAAGCAGGCGTTCATTCAGTGGCTCAACCAGGGTGTGACCGGCATGGAAGACCTGCGGAAACGCACGACCGCATATTTCTCCGGCTTGATGGAGCAGGCTTCAGCGACGTTTCGCTCAAATGCGCGCAGTTTTGTGATTACACTCTCGATTTTGCTGACACTTCTGCTCGGCGTGGACAGCATCCAGGTGGTACGGACGTTATGGCTGAATGCCGAACTGCGCGCCCTCGCCGCCGCGAAAGCCGAAATGGTCGTCCAGCAGGAAGGCACGGATGCCACCATCACAGATTTGCTTCAGGAATTGAGCGACCTGACCATTAACATTGGCTGGTGGCGGACGGAACTTCCCACCGATGCCGATGCGTTGGGCTGGCTCGGGTTTATTGTTCTAAAGGTATTGGGGCTTGGCTTAACCGCCATGGCTGTTTCGCAGGGTTCTTCCTTCTGGTATGACCTATTGAAGAAGATCGCATCACCGTCCAAAGGCATTGGAGGAGGCGGTGGTGGTGGCGGGGATACAGGCGAAGCAAAAGGTTAAATGAAAATCTCCGAGGTGATAAACCTCGGAGATTTATTATCCCGACCCTCTTGTGTAGACCGCCTGTGAAAGCAGGCGGTTTGCGCTTTTCTCGCGCGTCACCAGTTCACCGCTGTCGGTTTCGCCCTTGTATTTTTTCATCATTTCGTCCACTGCTTGCGCCACATGAATGGCGGACGCGCGCACAGCGTAA
The DNA here is from genome assembly GCA_964410375.1 of uncultured Anaerolinea sp. Lineage (GTDB taxonomy): Bacteria > Chloroflexota > Anaerolineae > Anaerolineales > Villigracilaceae > Villigracilis. The sequence goes on from CAYPHR010000007.1 coordinate 15,352, forward strand.
ACTGTCACGATCACGAACAGCGGGTGGTCGCTCAGGCATTGCCGACACATCTCCAGCAAATTCGGCAGCGACTTGTACACTTCCCACACCTCGCCCTTTGGTCCGCGCCCGAATTTGGGCGGGTCGAGGATGATGCCGTCATATTTGACCCCGCGTTTGATCTCGCGCTGGACGTATTTGACCGCATCCTCCACGATCCAACGAATGGGTCTGTCGCCCAGCCCAGATAGTTCCTGATTCTCCCGCGCCCACCCCACGGACTTTTTGGATGCATCCACGTGCGTGACCGATGCGCCCGCCGCCGCCGCCGCTAACGACGCCAACCCCGTATAACCAAACAGGTTGAGAACGTTTGGGCGGGAATCCGCTTTCTGGATGGAATCAGCCATAAAGTCCCAGTGCGAAGCGACCTCGGGGAAAACGCCAAGATGTCGCCCCGGCGTCGTCATCGCCCAGAATTTTATCCCCCCGTAGTTCATGATCCACTTCTCATCTATTTTCTTTTTGATGATCCAATGCCCGCCGCTTTCCTCGCCCGTAGGCTGGAACACACCATGAGCATCCTCCCACGCTGACTTGGGCAGTGCGCGGCTCCACATGGCTTGGGACTCGGGGCGTGCGAACGTGTACTTGCCGAAACGCTCAAGCTTTAAGCCGTCGCCGGTGTCGAGCAGTTCATAGTCGCGCCAGTTCTTTGCTTCGAGCAGTGTAAAGGAGGGGGAATTGGACATGGTGGATTGATTTCAGGGCATTTTTGTGGTGGTACGGCAATGTCATTAATATGAGAAAAAAGTACTAAACCACTTGCATTTTCCCTCAAAAAGCGTATAATGTGGGAAGAAGTGGTAGAAAGTGGTAAGGACGCCGGGATGCCCGGCGTTCACTCATTAAAAGGAATTATAGCACAAATGTTCTTAGGTCAGTACCAGCACAATCTCGATGACAAGGGGCGCCTGATGATCCCGGCGCGCTTCCGTGATTTGCTGGCTGGCGGCGCCTTCATCACACAGGGTTTCGACAAATGCCTGATGGTAATGACCGAGACGTACTTTAAACAGGTCTACGAGCGCATCGAATCCATGAACCTCGCCGACCCGACTGCCCGTCTCTTGCGCCGCTTGATCCTGTCCAATGCCTATCAGGTCGAACCGGACAAGGTCGGGCGCATCCTCGTTCCGCAGAACCTGCGCGCTTTCCTCGGCATTCCGAGTGGCGAACTGGTTGTGGCGGGTCAGGGCGAATACTTCGAAGTGTGGACGCCCAGCGATTGGAGCGCACAGATGGATCTCCTGCACGATATCGAAGCCAACAACGCCCGCTTCTCAACACTGGATCTCTCGAAGCATCCTTCGTAGGGGCGGGGTTTCCCGCCCTTGGGCGACAGAACGTCGCCCCTACAAACATGGCACACAAACCTGTACTTTACCAAGAGATTATACACGCTCTGCAGCCACACAGCAGTGGTCGGTATGTGGATGGCACATTGGGCGCGGGCGGTCACGCTCGCGGAATTCTGGAGGCTTGCGCGCCGGATGGGCTGTTGCTGGGTCTGGATGTTGACCCGCAGGCTTTGGCGCTTGCTCGTGAGACCTTGGCTCCTTACGAGGGGCGCATTCATCTCGCGCAAGCCTCCCACATTACCCTCACTGACCAACTCGCTTCATTGGGTTGGGATGCGGTTGACGGCATTGTCCTCGACCTCGGCGCGTCGTCCATGCAGTTCGACAATCCCGGGCGCGGCTTTTCCTTCATGCAGGATGGTCCGCTCGATATGCGTTTCGGTCCGCATGTGACCATGAGCGCGGCGGATATCGTCAACACCTACGACGAACGCGAACTGGCGGACATCATCTTCAAGTACGGCGAAGACCGCGATGCGAGAAGGATCGCCAAAGCCATCGTCGCGAACCGTCCGCTTCATACAACGGGTGAGTTGGTTGCTGTGATCGAGAAGGCGAGTCCACGCCGAGGCGACAAGACCCATCCCGCCACGCAGACCTTCCAGGCGCTGCGTATCGTCGTCAACGAGGAATTAGCCGCAGTGGAGAGAACGCTTCCGCAGGCAGTGTCAGCCCTAAAGTCCGGCGGGCGATGCGCGGTGATCTCCTTCCATTCGCTGGAAGACCGCATCGTCAAAGAGTATTTTCGAGAGCAGAGCAGGGATCTCGTCAATCCGCCTTACGAAATGATCTATGAAGTGGAACGCAAGGCGGTCGTGAAGCTGGTCAATAAAAAGCCGATAGTCCCCTCGGATGAAGAGATTCGCGAAAATCCGCGGGCGCGTAGTGCAAAATTGCGAGTTATCGAGAAACTATGAACATACCAAACGTCACTCATCTGGTCCATGCTTATCGTATCGCTCCCTGGCGGATCCAACGCCAGTGGCTCGGTAATGCCTTGCTGCTTGTGGTAGTGCTGGCAATGGTGGTGGCGTTGTATTTGAACATAACGTCGCAAACGGCTGTTGCCGGACGTCAGATCCAGGAACTTAATGCTGCCATCATTATCAGCCAGCAGCAGAGCAGTGATCTGCAAACCCAGCTTGCGTCACTGACATCCGCCTCGGCGATGGAACAGCGCGCGTTGGAACTTGGTTTCCGCCCGGTGGAAGCCGATGAGTTGGAGTATCTGGTCGTGCCCGGGTATGTTGCGCCGCAGCCGGTAAACCTATCATCCGAGGTCATGCCGCAACTCACTGCATTGACCATCCCGCCCGAATACAACCAGTCCCTGCTGGATTGGCTGGACGCACGCATCGCCTCGCGAGGCATCCAATGAGACAGCAGTATGCGCTTCGCAGTCAGGTACTGGCAGGTGCGATGGCGTTCATCGCGCTTGCCATTATCGTGCAAATGACGCGCATCCAAAACAGCGTGGAGGCAGATGTTTTCCGTCAGCAGGCGGAAAATTATGCTTATGAACTGCGCACTTTTTATCCCAACCGCGGCGAGATCTATGACCGCAATGGACGTCTGCTTGCAGGTCAAAAGACCGTGTATGAAATCGGCGTTGATCTGAACATCGTCAAGGATCCTCACGCCATTGCCTTCGCCGTCAGCCGCGAACTTGACATGGATTACGATCAACTATTTACAGTGATCACAAATCCCCCGGAGCGGCTTTCCTATCTCGTCCTTGCCGACTTTGTTGCCACACAAAAGGCACTCAACCTTCAGGAATTGAAGAGAGCCTTGCAGGAACAAGCCTCTCCCGGTTTCGGCGGGCTGACGGGTCTGCAGTTCAGAGCGCATCCCCAGCGCAGTTATCCTGAGAATTCGCTTGCATCGAATGTTCTTGGCTTCGTCAATCGCGAAGGCAAGGGATATTTCGGTGTGGAGGAAAATTACGACAATTTGCTGTCCGGCAGTCCCGTGCAGGTGCTGATCCCCACTGATCCGAACAAGGCATATGAAATCCCCAAGGTACCGGATGGCACAACACTGATCCTGACCATTAACCGTGATCTACAAGCCGCCGCGGAAAAGGTCCTCGACGAATCGCTGAAAAAATACGGCGCACAGGAAGGTGTCATCGTCATCATGCATCCGCGCAACGGGGAGTTGCTCGCGGTTGCCACGTCCCGCCGCATGGATTTGAACAAATTCTGGGACTATGGCTCGATCTATGACAACGCCACCGACTTCAATCCCGCCATTTCCAAGATGTATGAGCCGGGTTCCATCCTGAAAGTGCTCACCATGGCGTCCGCGCTGGATAGCGGAACGGTCACGCCCAACTCGACCTATCTCGACACCGGCTCGGTGCTGATCGGCGGAGTGACCATCCGGAACTGGGACCGCAACCCCTGGGGTGTGCAGAATATGCTTGGTTGTTTGCAGCACTCCCTTAATGTCTGTATGGTACATATTGCATCCCAAATGGGCGCAGGCACGTTCTATAACTACATGGACGCGTTCGGTTTCGGTCATCTCACCAACGTGGATATGGCTGGGGAATCAGCCGGCAGGCTCAAGGTCCCGGGTGACTCGGATTGGTATCCTGTAGACCTTGGCACGAACTCGTTCGGTCAGGGCATCGCGGTCACCCCGATGCAAATGCTGTCGTCGGTCTCCGCGGTTGCAAATGAAGGACGCATGGTCACGCCGCACGTGTTGTATGCGATGGTGCGCGAGGGACGCCAATATAACGTCCCGGCGCAGTATCTCGGCTCACCCATCTCATCGCAGACCGCCGCAACGCTGAGCGAGATGCTTTCCATCTCGCTCGAAACAGAATCATCCCAGGCGCTTGTGCCCGGCTACCGCATCGCCGGAAAGACCGGTACGGCGGAAATTCCCGTCAACGGGTTCTATAGCAGTTACCAGACCAACGCCTCGTTCATCGGCTGGGGACCGGTGGATGACCCGCAATTCATGATCTACGTCTGGCTCGAAAAGCCGACCGCCTCGCCGTGGGCTTCTGAAACTGCCGCCCCGGTCTTTGCAGAAATGGCAAAGAAAACCGTCGTCCTGTTGGATATCCCGCCCGACGCCATTCGGAAACAACTACTCGCCGTAAAATAACATGCTTACCCTCGCAGACGTCCTGGAAGCCCTCACCTCGGTTCGCCCAACCGCCTCCGCCATCATTACGGAAGCGGCGATCGATTCGCGTCAGGTGATTCCCGGTTCGCTTTTTGTGGCGATTCCCGGCGAAAAAACGGACGGACATGACTATATTGCGGATGCATTTAAGAGGGGGGCATCTTTTGCTTTAATCCAAAAGGATGTTGACGCCTCCTTCCCGACCCTTGACCTGCGTGCCGGTCTATCAGCCGATACTACGCTGGATCAAAATTCTCCTCTTTGTCTGCGTGTAGACAATACGGTCTCCGCCCTGCAACAGATCGCCCGCTTCTGGCGCCGCAAACTGGACTTACGCGTGATCGGCATTACGGGCAGTGTTGGCAAATCCACCACCAAGGAAATGGTTGCCGAGGTGCTTGGGACTCGCTACCGCACCTTGAAGAACCCCGGTAACCTGAATAACGAGATCGGTTTGCCGTTGTCCATTTTGCGGCTTGGCAAAGGCTACGAACGCGCTGTGCTGGAAATGGGCTTCTATGTGATCGGTGAGATCGCCTTCTTGTGTGACATTGCCCAGCCGCAGATCGGCGTCATCAGCAATGTCGGCACTGTCCATGCAGAGCGGGCAGGTTCACAAGAGAATATCTTCCTCGGAAAATCCGAACTTGTGCAGGCTCTCCCATCGGATGGAGTTGCCATTTTGAATTTTGATGATCCGTGGGTCCGCAAAATGGAAGAGAAGACTAAGGCGCGGGTATTCTTTTACGGCTTATCCCCCGAAGCGGATTTGTGGGCTGACCAGATCGAAGGGCTTGGTCTGGATGGCATCCGCTTCCGCTTGCATTACAAAGGCGAAATTTTGCACACTCGCGTTCCGATGATCGGACGGCATTCCGTTCATACCGCCTTGCGCGCGGCGTCCGTCGGCTTGAACGATGGTTTGACGTGGCAGGAGATCTTCGAGGGGCTTTCCCATGGACATACCCAGCTGCGCCTGATGGCAGTGCGGACCGAGATCGGCGCGTTGATCCTTGACGATACCTACAACGCTTCGCCTGAATCCATGCTGGCGGCATTGAACCTGCTCGACGAACTGGAAGGGCGCAAGATCGCCGTGCTAGGCGATATGCTTGAGCTCGGTCCCTATGAACGGCAGGGACATGAAATGGTTGGAATGCGCGCCGCACAGGTGGCAAAAATCTTGCTTACGCTTGGTCCCCGCGCGCGCATGATAGCGGAAGCGGCGCGGCGTGCCGGCATGAGATCCGCCGCCATCCATGAGTTCGAATCCTCCCAGCCGATTGTGGACTGGCTCAACAAGAATCTTACCGAAAATGACGTGGTGCTTATGAAAGGTTCGCACGGATTGCGCATGGATCGCATCACTGCCGCTTTGGAGGTGCGTTCGTGAGAGATATCGCCCTCTCCCTCAGCCTCGCGGGTCTTGCCTTTATCATGACGGCGATCTGGGGCGGACCGCTCCTGCGCATTCTCCGTCACTTTAAGATCGGCAAGATCATCCGCGTGGAGGAGCCGGACGCGCACCGCGTCAAGATGGGCACGCCTACCATGGGCGGCGTGATGTTCATCCTGCCAGTGCTTCTGCTGAGCGGATTGCTCAATGCAGTTGCCTTGATCGGTGTCACCGCCAGTGGTATCGGGCGTTCCGTCTTGCTGCCAATGGGCGTTATGTTCGCGTTTGCCATCCTCGGCGCAGTGGATGATTGGGAAGGAATTCACGGCAGGCGCAAAGGCGACGGGATGCGCGCGCGCACTAAATTCGCGATCCAGGTCATTCTCGCGCTGGTCACGGCGTACCTTTTGAAATACGTCATCGATGCGCCCGACCTGTATCTGCCAGGCTTCTTCTTCGAGATTCCCATCGGCTGGTGGTACGTGCCGATCGCTGCGTTCATCATCGTTGCCGAATCCAACGCCGTCAATTTTACGGACGGGCTGGATGGTCTCGCGGGTCTTATTGCCGCCACCGCCATTGCCGCATTCGGCGGTATCGCCTTGATGCAGGAACAGATCTACCTTGCGCGTTTTTGCTTCATTTTGGTCGGCGCGCTCTTCGGCTTCCTGTGGTTCAACGTCCATCCAGCTGAACTCATTATGGGAGATACCGGCTCGATGGCGCTCGGCTCCGTGCTGGCGGTCATCGCGCTCATGACCGGTCAATGGCCCATGCTGTTGATCATCGGCATCATCCCGCTGGCGGAGATGTTGAGCGTTGTCATCCAGATCGCCTACTTCCGCTGGACAGGCGGCAAACGCTTCTTCAAAATGGCGCCCATCCATTTGCATTTTGAATTGCTCGGCTGGAGCGAAACCCAGGTCGTGCAGCGTTTCTGGCTCATCGGCTTGATGGCGGCGTTGATCGGAATTGGATTGTCGCAGGTTTAAGATGACGAATTGGAAAGGAACCCGCGTCCTCATTTTGGGAGCGGCGAGACAAGGTCTCGCCCTCGCCCGCTGGCTTGACCATCACGGTTCAATCGTGACCTTGAGCGACTCCCGTCATGCGGACGAACTTTCCTCCGCCCAAGCCTCCCTTGCCAATACGAAGGTGACGTGGGCGCTGGGAGGGCATCCGCTTGAACTATTGGACAAGACCGATGTGCTCTGTCTCTCCGGCGGCGTTCCGTTGACATTGCCGATCGTGCAGGAAGCCGTCAAGCGCGGTATTCCGCTTTCCAACGACTCGCAGATCTTCATGGAAGTTGTCCCTTGTAAAACCATCGGCATTACCGGCTCGGCTGGCAAGACGACAACTACGACGCTGGTAGGGGAGATGGCGAAGTTGATGTATGGCAAACGCGCATTTGTCGGCGGCAATATTGGCGATCCGCTCATCAACTATGTGGACGAGATGCAGGCGGATGACGTCGCCATCATGGAGCTGTCGTCCTTTCAACTGGATCAGATGACGATCTCTCCGAACATTGCGGCAATTTTGAACATTACGCCGAACCACCTCGACCGCCACGGCACGATGGAAGCCTACACCAACGCTAAAGCGCGGATTTTAGAATTCCAATCCGTGGACGATACCGCCATCCTCGGCAGGGATGATGCAGGCGCATGGAATTTGCGCAACCGCGTACAAGGCAAATTATTTGAGTTCAGTCTGCGCGATCTGGAAGAAGGTTTGAACGGAACATATTTGCACGATGGGTTGCTGAGCCTGCGTGATGGATTTGCGTACGTCCCGTTGATGTTGCGCGAGAAAGTGCAATTGCGCGGTGACCATAATATCGCCAATGTGCTTGCCGCATTCGCCATCGGTCATGCGGCGGGCTTCAAACTGGATGCCATGCTCGAAGCTGTGGAGGAATTCCGCGGCGTGCCGCATCGGTTGGAATTGGTCCGCGAGTTGAACGGTGTGCGTTGGTACAACGATTCGATCGCGACCGCTCCCGAACGCAGCATGGCGGCTGTCCATGCGTTTGACGAGCCGATTGTGCTGATGCTGGGCGGACGTGATAAGAACCTTCCCTGGGGAGAGCTTGCCAGATTGATCTGTGAGCGCGTGGATCACCTCGTGGTGTTTGGCGAGGCGGGGGAGATGATCCAGAAAACGGTGACAGGCATCGGCGGAGGACGAAGCGTGGATGTCCGTCGCGCGAAGGGTCTTAAGGATGCTGTCACACTCGCCGCGGAGGTGGCATCCGCTGGAGATGTCGTCTTGTTATCGCCGGGCGGCACGAGTTACGATGAGTTCAAGGATTTTGCCGAGAGAGGAGAAGCGTTTCGAAAATGGGTGCAGGAACTTTCATAAAAGAACGGCTGACGCCAACTTCCGCCCGTTTTGTGCGCGGATTTGACCTGCCATTGCTGGTGGTCGTGGTGGCGTTGGTCGTGTTCGGGATGGCAATGCTGTATTCGGCTTCATGGGATTTCTCTCACGCCGCGTATGGCGACAAGATGCATATGTTCAACCGCCAGTTGATGTGGCTTGGAATTGGTGTGGTGATCGCCACCATCCTTGCGTTTTTTGATTATCATCATTGGCGCAAATTCGTTGTGCCCGCCATGGCGTTGACGGTCGGCATGCTGCTCGTTGTCTTGTTGATGAGCGAGATCCGCTTCAATGCCAAGCGCGCCGTATTCGATGGCTCGGTTCAGCCTTCGGAGTTGGCGAAACTGGTTTCGATTTTGTATCTTTCCGTCTGGTTGTATGCCAAACGCGAATTCCTGCAGGATATTTCGCTCGGCTTGGTTCCGCTTGGCGTGATCCTTGGAGTGGTCGGCGGTTTGATCTATCAACAGCCGGATTTGAGCGCGGCGGGAACGGTCTTGATCCTGGGCGGTCTGCTGTTCTTCCTTGCCGGCGGTGACTTGAAACAGATCGGCGCGCTGCTGGTGATCGCCATGTTTGCCGCGTGGCTGGTGGTTTCGGTCAGCGCGACCGGGCAGGAGCGCGTCAACGATTTCATTGCAGGGATCAAAGATCCGCTTCAGGCGTCGTATCATGTGCGGCGTTCGTTCGAAGCGATCGTCAACGGCGGCTGGTTCGGTGTCGGTATCGGCAGGTCGCTTTCCAAAGTGACGGGTTTGCCCGTCCCACCGACGGATAGTATCTTCGCGGTCGTGGTGGAGGAACTTGGCTGGTTCGGCGGCGTGATATTGATCGGTTTGTACGGTTCTCTTGTCTGGCGCGGATTGGTCATTGCGCGCCGCGCGCCGGATATGCTTGGTACGATGCTTGCGGCGGGTCTGGTCATTTGGATCGGTATGGAAGCGCTGATCAACATGGCGGTCATGGTCGGTCTGTTGCCGTTTGCAGGAAACGCCCTGCCTTTCGTCAGCGCGGGCGGTTCCAACCTTGTCACCACGCTGGCGGCGCTGGGAATCTTGTTCAACGTTTCCCGTCAGGCAAGCGAAGCGACAGTGACGGATGATGAATGGAGGTCGTATAGTGCGGTTGCTAATTTGCGCTGGGGGAACGGGCGGCGGGGTGTATCCCGCGCTCGCCGTTCTCGACGCGCTGAAGAACAGGCATCCAAACGCTGAAACCCTGTGGGTTGGCGGTGAAGGCGGCATGGAAGAGGAACTCGTGACTCGCGCGGGCATCCCATATCGTTCCGTGCCTGCGGCGGGCGTGCATGGCGTTGGCCTGCGCGCACTGCCGGGCAACCTCGCCAAACTCGCGCGCGGTGTCGTTGAGTCGCGCCGCATCCTGCGCGAGTTCCAGCCGGATGTATTGTTCTTCACAGGCGGATATGTCGCCGCGCCAATGGCGCTCGCAGGGCATAATCTTCCCACCGTGCTGTTCGTGCCGGATATCGAACCCGGTCTCGCGCTCAAGTTCCTTGCCTATTTTTCGGATGTCATCACCGTGACCGCGCCCGACTCGAAGAAATATTTTTCACACCCCGAGCGGATCATCGTCTCAGGCTATCCGCTTCGCGCCGACCTTTCTACCTGGTCCCGTGATGAGGCTCTTCACCACTTTGGGCTGGATTCTGCCAAACCTGTCCTGCTCATCACCGGTGGGAGCAAGGGCGCGCGTTCCATCAATACGGCAGTGCTGGGCAGTCTGAATGCATTGCTCGACGTGGCACAGGTCATCCATATTACAGGCTTTTTGGACTGGGAGACCGTCGAAAAAGCCGCCCTGCAATTGCCGCCACATTTGAAGGACCGCTATCACATCATGCCCTATCTGCATGATATGGGCGCCGCGCTCGCCTGCGCAGACCTGGTGCTCTCGCGCGCGGGTGCATCCACACTGGGAGAATATCCCCTCTTTGAACTTCCCGCTGTGCTTGTGCCGTATCCCTATGCGTGGCGCTACCAAAAGGTCAACGCGGATTATCTTGCCGGGCAGAATGCCGCTGTCATTTTGCAGGATGAATTGCTGAGCACCGAACTTTTACCTGTGGTGAAAGATATCCTGACGAACCGCAACAAGCGTGAAGCCATGCGTGAAGCGATGAAGCGATTGTCCATTCCGCATGCGGCGGATGTGATCGCCAGCCGGTTGCTTGAGCTGGCAGGAGAGAAAATCTTATGATGAGTGTCGTTTATATCTTCTGGATGTATGTCCTTCTGTTCGGGGTGATCGGAGCCATCCGCGGCTGGGCAAAGGAATTGCTGGTCGCCTTCAGTGTGGTGACCGCTCTTGCCGTGAACCTGTTGTTGGAAAAATATGTTCCACTTGTGCGAACGCTCGCTGAGTCCGGTCAAACCCCGGAAGCGCTCAAATCCCTGTTTTGGGTGCGCATCATTATTCTGGTTGCGCTGGTCTATTTTGGTTATCAGACCGTTGCCATTAATCGCTTTGCCGCCAAGGCGGCGCGCGAGCGTTTACAGGATGCACTCTTTGGCGCGGTGTTGGGCGGCTTCAACGGCTATCTGATCGCAGGGACTGCCCTATTTTACAATCATGATGCCCGCTATCCGTTTCCGAATATCATCAGCCCGGCAACCGACCCGGGTATTGTGGATACTATTACCCGCATGATGGCATATATGCCGCCGCGTTTTCTAGGCGAGCCAGGCATCTATTTTGCCGTCATCATCATTCTGATCTTCATCATCGTCGTGTATATCTAATGGAATTGGAAAACACCTGCTCATGACACGCGTCCACTTTATCGGCATTGGGGGTTCAGGGCTGTCTGCCATCGCGCGTCTGCTCAAGGAGAGCGGCTACGAAGTGACAGGCTCCGACCGCGCCCTCTCCCAATTCGCAGTGGATTTGCAGAATGCGGGTGTCACCATTTACATCGGGCATCATCCGCGCAATATCACCGGAGCGGATTGGGTGGTGCGTTCCTCCGCAGTCAAGGAGGACAACCCCGAGGTCGAAGCGGCGAAGCGGGCGGGAATCCCCGTGTACAAGCGTTCGGATTTCCTCGGTCAGTTGATGTCTGAAAAGACGGGCATTGCCGTCGCCGGCACGCACGGAAAGACCACCACTTCCGCCATGATTGCATGGACGCTATATGCGATGCGGCGCGATCCATCCTTTATTGTGGGCGGCACGCTCAATAACCTCAAGACCAATGCTCATGCCGGCAAGGGCGATCTCTTCGTCATCGAAGCGGATGAATATGACCGCATGTTCCTTGGTCTGAAGCCGCATATTGCAGTGATCACCAACCTTGAGCACGATCATCCTGATTACTATCCGACCTTCGAAGATATGTACTCCGCCTTCCAAAGTTTCGTTGACCTGCTTCCTCCTGATGGCACGCTGATCGCCTGCGCGGAAGACGAAGGTGCGGTCACATTGTTGACCCATGCGCGGCGCAAAGGATTGAATGTGGTGTCGTATAGTGTGCAGGGTGAGATGACCATCAACAGCCCGCAGTGGATGCAGGCGCGCACGCTCAAACCGAACGATCGGGGCGGGTTCGATTTTACTGCGACGACCAATATCAGTTCATCGGGCGAGGCGTTGAAGGTTTCCTTGCAGGTTCCGGGCGAGCATAATGTGCGGAACGCGCTGGCTGTCTTATCTGTTGCCGCTACGCTGGGACTTCCGCTTCAGGAATCGGCGGACGCGCTTTCTCAATTCAATGGCACGGGTCGCCGCTTTGAGATCCGCGGCGAACGCAATGGCGTGACCATCATTGACGATTATGCCCATCATCCCACCGAGATCCGCGCCACGCTGGCAGGCGCGAAGATGCGTTATCCGGACCGCCGCATTTGGGCGGTTTGGCAGCCGCATACGTATTCGCGCACGCAAATGTTATTCTTTGAATTTTCGCGCGCCTTTGAAAGCGCGGATGAGGTGCTCGTAACGGAGATCTATGCCTCGCGCGAACCCAAACAGGATTTTTCCTCTGCGGAAGTGGTCAGCGCCATGCCGCATCCGTCCGCCCGTTACAGCGGGTCGCTGGATGAGACAAAGGATTATCTGTTGAAGAATCTTCGCGCGGGCGATGTGGTTATCGTCCTTTCCGCTGGTGATGCCGACCAGATCAGTTCCGGCTTGTTGAAAGAGATGTAAGGAAGTTTGATGAAAGACAAAAAGAACGCCACGCTTCTCCCTTCGACCGGGGTGATCGCCCTGCCTCCATTGAAGATGATCCTCGTCCATGCCAAGGACGAGCACGAGGCTGCGCTCTCGGCGGTGATCGAATCCGCGGAGCCGCGCGAAGAGCAGGTCAAACCGCAGGTGTTGAAGAGATTGATCGCGCATTTGGAGCAGAAGAAACCACCCACGGAAGAACGTGGATAAAGACCGATGTTTATGACCAATACACTTTCCGCCGTTGATGTATTACGCCAGAAGTTTGGCGACGCTGTCCAAGAGCATGCCGCTCTTGCACAGTACACGTCTGCGCGCATCGGCGGACCGGCGGATGTGCTGGTGACGGTCAAATCCGCGGATGAAATGGCGGATGTCATGCGGTTGATCTGGGAACATGACCTTCCGTATTACATTCTCGGCGGCGGCTCGAATGTGCTGGTCAGTGACAATGGTTTTCGCGGGGTCGTGGTTTTGAATCGGGCGAAGGATATCCGTTTCGAGATGGGCGACCAGCCTCAGGTCTGGTGTGAGGCGGGAGTCGTCATTGCAAATCTGGCGAAGCGTTGCGCATCCAAAGGGCTGGCTGGACTCGAATGGTCTGCCGCGGTCCCCGGCACGGTGGGCGGCGCGGTGTATGGCAACGCGGGCGCGTTCGGCGGCGATATGAACGACAACCTGGTTTGGGCTGAGTTATTGACAAGGAATGGGCGCGAGAAACTATCCGTTGAACAAATGGGATACGGATATCGCACCAGTGTGTTGAAGCGCGGCGAAATAAAAGGGATCATATTAAGCGCATTGTTGAAGTTAAAAAATTCAACGAAAGAGGAAGCGTCTGTTAAAATCGAACAATTCAGCGCACGCCGAAAAGCGACCCAGCCGCCGGGCGCCAGCATGGGTTCCATGTTCAAAAATCCCGAAGGCGATCATGCGGGGCGCTTGATCGAAGCCGCGGGTTTGAAAGGGACGCGCATCGGCAATGCTGAGATCAGCACGGTGCACGGAAATTTTTTCATCAATCATGGCGAGACGCGGGCGGAGGATATCCGCGCGTTGATTCAGTTGGCGCAAAAAACGGTGCTCGAGAAGTTCAACGTGAAGTTGGAATTGGAAGTTGAGTTGGTCGGTGATTGGAACGCATAGAATGAAGAAACTTCGAGTGGCAGTTCTATTTGGCGGACGTTCAGGCGAACATGATGTTTCGCTGATGTCCGCGCGTTCCGTGCTCTCGGTGCTTGACCCCGAACGCTATGACGTAACGCAGATCGGGATCACGCTCGATGGCAATTGGTTGACCGGCTCGAACGTGCTGGATGCCTTTGAGAAAAGTGACGTCAGCGGTCTCGAGCGCGTCATCCCCCCGACCGAACCTGCTTCGCGTCAATCCGTGTTTGTACTGCGCCCCACCAAAATCGGTGAGAAGCTCGAAACGCTTGCCTCAATTGATGTGTTCTTCCCTGTTTTGCACGGACCGTTCGGTGAAGATGGCACGATCCAAGGTTTGTTCGAAATGGCGGATGTGGCGTATGTCGGCGCGGGTGTGGCGGGTTCGTCCGTCGGCATGGACAAGGGCATCTTCAAGGATGTGATGCGCGCGAACGGAATCCCGATCGTCGATTCGGTCCTTGTCCTGCGCAGTGAGATCGAGAAAGATATCAATGCTGTCATCGAAAAGGCTGAAGCGATGGGCGCGTATCCCTTCTTTACCAAACCTGCCAACCTCGGCTCATCCGTTGGGATCAGCAAATGCACCAGCCGCTCCGACCTCGCCGAAGGCTTGATGGATGCCGCCCGCTATGACCGCCGTATCCTGATTGAGCGTGGGGTGGGTAACGTCCGCGAAGTGGAGGTCAGCGTGCTGGGCAATGAAGACCCGCAAGCATCGGTCTGCGGCGAGATTTTGCCAAGCCGTGAATTCTATTCCTATGAATCCAAATATGTGGATGGCACGTCGGGTTTGGTCATCCCCTCGCAATTGCCGGATGAAGTGACAGAAAAGATCCGCGACTACGCCATTCGTGCTTACAAAGCCATTGATTGTGCGGGCATGGCTCGTGCTGATTTCTTTGTTGAAATGGATACGAACAAAATCTATCTGAACGAATTGAATACCATTCCCGGGTTTACATCCATCAGCATGTACCCGAAACTGTGGCAGGCAAGCGGCTTGACCTACACCGAACTTGTGGACCGCCTGATCGAACTTGCGCTGGATCGCAAATCCCAGCGTGACCGCACTGAACGCCGGAGGATGGCATGAGCAATAAAAGTAATCTTAGCCGTTCCGAACAAGTCCGCCGCCGCCGCGCCGAGCGCTCCACCAAGGAATTGCAGGAGACCAAGACCCGCGCCCTCAAGCCGATGGTGAAAGTTACTTCGCGCACACCGACCATGCCGATCGCTGTTGCGCCCAAGCAGAAATCGCGCCGCCGCTTCAACGCCTCGCTGGGTCTGCCTTCCATGCAGCTGCACAAGCCGAAGCTTTCCCTGCCGCAGTTCTCCATGCCGCGCTTCCACATGAACTGGAGAATGGCATCCTTGATCATTGCGCTTTTGCTTGGCGTCGGCATTTATCTTGTGTTGTCGCTTCCATATTTTCATGTCCCTGCCGCGACGGTGCTTGGTAACAGCCGCTTGAACCGCGAAGAGATCAACGGCGTGCTTGGCGTCAGCGGCGAATCCATCTTCACCATTCAGCCGGAAGAAGTTCGCGCACGCCTGTTGTTGAGCTATCCCGAACTGCTTTCAGCGGAAGTCAAAGTTGCCTTGCCGAATCAGGTTCAAGTCACGGTTGTGGAGCGTCAGCCTATCCTCTTCTGGCAGCAGGAGGGCGAGGGCGTCACATGGATCGACGCGAACGGCGTTGCATTCCGTCCCAGAGGTGTTGTGGAAGGTCTCGTTCCCGTCCTCGCTTTGGATACTCCGCCTGTCGGTCTTCCATC
>CAYPHR010000008.1:0-30452 GCA_964410375.1 uncultured Anaerolinea sp.
GGCGGCAAGCAGACTGAACATTGGGTGCAGTTGATCGTGGATGTGGAAGGGTACCGTTCCCGCCGCGAGAAGCAGGTTCGCCAGCTCGCCAACCGCATGGCAGACCAGGTGACAAAGACCGGGCGCAAAGTGACCATGGAACCGATGCCATCCAGCGAACGCCGCGTGGTCCACATTGAACTACGTGGACATCCCGCCGTCACCACCGAAAGCACGGGCGAAGAGCCGTACCGCAAAGTGGTGATCCTGCCAAAGGAATAGACCGGCTATAGACCGAAGACCGCAGACAATTGTCCGCGGTCTTTTTTGTTTTCATCGTCTGCGTTCCACTGTCCATCGTCGTCAAGGTATAATTCGCTCCATGTTGGAATTGTCATCCCTTCAGCCTGTGGACTATCTCGCCATTGGTCATGTCGCTGTGGATTTAACGCCGCATGGTAAACAACTCGGCGGGACGGTTTCCTACGCGGCGTTGACAGCGCAGGCGCTGGGGCTGAGGGTGGGAATTGTTACCTCGGCGGGGACGGATGCACCGTTGCAGGCTTTGAATGGGATACAGATATTCAACATCCCAACTGAAACCAGCACGATTTTCGAAAACGTCAAAACGGAGAACGGACGCAGGCAGACCTTGCATCATCAAGCCGCGCCGATCACATTCGAACGGGTTCCGCATGTTTGGCGGGACGCTCCGATTGTACATCTTGCTCCCATCGCGCAAGAAGTGGACGTGGCGATGGCAGGACAATTCCCGGCGTCTTGGGTGGGCGTCACACCGCAGGGCTGGATGCGGACATGGGATGAGCAGGGTCGGGTTGTGGCAAAGGTTTGGGAGAACAGCGAGCAGGTCCTCGGTCAGGTGGGATGCGTGGTGATGAGTATCGAGGATGTGGATCGCGATCTGGAGCTTGTCGAATGGATGGCGCATCATACCCGTCTGCTTTGTCTCACGGAAGGGGAATTGGGGTCGGTTTTGTACTGGAACGGAGACCGGCGCCGCTTTCGCCCACCGTCCATTGATGAAGTTGATTCAACAGGCGCGGGCGATATTTTTGCAGCTGCATTTTTTTCGCGTTTACACCGCACGCGTGACCCGTGGGAGGCGGCGCGGTTCGCGACCAGCCTTGCGGCTCATTCGGTGACGCGTGTGGGTCTGGATGCAATTCCGACCCGCGCAGAGATCGACCATTGTTTGATGGAGGTTTTATCTTGACGAAGATCTATACCTTGGTGAACCAGAAAGGCGGCGTCGGGAAGACCACGTCCACGATCAATATCGCGGCGTATCTGGCGCGGATGGGGCAGCGCGTGCTGGTGGTGGACCTCGACCCGCAGGCGAATGCCACATCCTGTTTGGGCGTGGACAAGCTCAATGTGCAGGGCGGTACCTATGAGGCGCTGTTGGGGGATGGCGATGTTTTCTCGCATATTTTGTTGAACGAGCGTTTGCGGTTGTCACTGCTTCCTTCGTCACCGTCGCTGGCGGGTGCGGAAGTGGAATTGGTGGATGAACTGGCGCGCGAGTCGCGTTTGCGCAAGGCAATTACGAAGGTGGCGGACCGCTACGATTATATTTTTGTAGACTGTCCGCCTTCCCTTGGTCTGTTGACCGTGAATGGGTTGATGGCGGCGATGGATGGGGTCATCGTCCCGGTGCAGTGTGAGTATCTCGCGCTCGAAGGGCTGGGACAGTTGACTCAGACCATTGAGCGGGTGCGTTCGCTGTTGTTTCCTGAGTTGACGGTACGCGGCGTGGTGTTGACCATGTTCGACAGCCGTACCAATCTCTCCAACGATGTGGTGGACGAAGTGAACCGGCACTTTCCGAATCAGGTGTTCAAGAATATTATTCCGCGCAGTGTGCGTCTGGCGGAGGCGCCGTCATATGGACTGCCGATCTCGGAGTATGCGCCCACGTCCGTTGGTGCGCTGGCATATGAAGCGCTGGCAAAAGAATTGTTGAAAGGCGATAGAGTTTAAGACCACAGATAAATGCAGATGAAATGGATTGCGGCTCGATAGACGCAGCCCCTATCATCTGTGGTTGAAGGAGCAAAGATGGCTCAACGAAAAGGTTTAGGTAAGGGATTGGATGCGCTCATTCCGGGCGGAAAACCGGTTTCTCCGTCTGGGACTGGAGGCGCTGCCGGCGTGCAGCAGGTGGCGGTGGATGTGATCAAGATGAACCCGCGTCAGCCGCGTGTGCATTTCTCGCAGGAGGAATTGAACGAACTGGCGGCATCGATTCGGGAACATGGTGTTATCCAGCCGTTGATCGTCTCCCCGAACGGCGATGGGACCTTCGTCCTCATTGCGGGTGAGCGTCGCTGGCATGCCTCGCAGCGCGCAGGCTTGAAGACCGTCCCCGTCATTACGCGGCAGGCGAACAATCAGGAGTTGCTCGAGATCGCGCTGATCGAGAATGTCCAGCGTGCGGATCTGAACCCGATGGAGGAGGCTGAGGCTTATCATCAATTGGCGGAGGATTTCGGGCTTTCGCATGAAATGATCGCCAAGCGCGTCGGAAAGAGCCGTGTGGCAGTGACCAACACCATGCGGTTGCTCGGGCTTGCGGATGCGGTCAAGCAGGCGTTGGTGGATGGCAGGATCACCGAAGGTCATGCGCGCGCTTTGTTGGCGCTCTCTACTCAAAAGGCGCAGACGGCTGCCCTGCAAACGATCATGAACCTTTCGCTGAGCGTCCGTCAGGCGGAGGAATTGGTGCGCAAGTTGACGGGCAGTAAACCCATCAAAGCCAGGAAGCCGATGCGCAATGCCAACTTAACAGACGTGGAAAAACGCCTCCAACGCAGTTTGGGAACGAAGGTGGCGCTCAAGCACGGTAAAAAAGGCGGCACGGTGACGATCTATTATTATTCGGATGAAGAGTTGGATGTGTTGCTGGAGAAGTTGACGTGAAACTTCTCTACAACGCCAATATCCATACTTTTGATTCCGCCAATCCGCGCGCCGAAGCGATCCTCATCGCGGGCGGACGGATCATTGCAGTCGGAGACAAATCCACGCTGGAAGGCATCGCGCATGGCAAGGTCGAAAAGCAGGATATGAAAGGGGCGACCATCCTGCCCGGTCTGACCGACGCGCACATTCACATCCAGCATTATGCGCTCGGTCTTTCCAAAGTGGATTGCGAAACGAAAACAAAGGAAGAATGTCTGCGGCGGGTGGGGGAGCGGGTAAAAACGATCAAACCCGGCGAGTGGGTTTTGGGACATGGCTGGCAGCAAAACGACTGGGACGGAAACTTCCCAACCGCCGAAGAACTCGATGCTGTCTCTCCGCACAACCCCGTCTATCTCACCGCCAAGTCGCTCCATGCGGCGTGGGCGAGCACATCCGCGCTCAAACTGGCGAACATCACCGATTCCACGCCAGACCCGAAAGACGGCGCGATTCAACGTGATGCGAAAGGTCACGCCACGGGTATTTTGCTAGAAACCGCCATGGGACTTGTATCCCGCATGGTACCAGAATCAAGCATCCCCGAAATTGCCGAGGCGATTGAAAAGGCACAGCCCATCCTGTGGCGGATGGGCATCACCGGCATCCACGATTTTGATCGCCGCGAATCCTTCATGGCGTTGCAATTGCTTCGCGCACAAAACAAACTTCGCTTGCGTGTGTGCAAAAACATCCCCGTTGAAAGTGTGGAGCAAGCGAATGACCTCGGTTTGCGCACAGGCTTCGGCGACGAGTGGCTGTGGATCGGCTCGGTAAAAGCTTTTATGGATGGCGCGCTCGGTCCGCGCACCGCGGCGATGATCGAGCCGTATGAGGGCGAGCCGCACAACAAAGGCATCCTCAACATGGACGGCGAGGAACTTTTCGAGCATTGCCGCAAAGCCGCCGATGTTGGTTTGAGCATGACCGTGCACGCGATTGGCGACAAGGCGAATCACGAAGTGTTGAATGCTTTCGAGCAATTGCGAAATTATGAAACACAAAACAATCTGCCGCACCTGCGTCATCGCATCGAGCATGTGCAGGTCATCCACCCCGATGATGCGCCGCGCCTTGCCGCGCTGAACGTTATTGCATCCATGCAGCCCATCCATGCCACGTCGGACATGCACGCCGCCGACCGCTACTGGGGTAAACGCGCAAAATTCTCCTACGCCTGGCGAGACCAATTGAACTTCGGCGCGCCGCTCGCTTTTGGATCGGATGCGCCCGTGGAGTCCCCCAACCCGTTTTTGGGAATCTACGCCGCCGTCACCCGCAAGCGCGCCGACGCCTCCGACTCCGACCTTGCCTGGTTCCCCGACCAAGCTTTGACATTGTCTGAAGCCTTTTCCGCCTACACGTTGGGCGCTGCCTACGCTGCCAATGCGGAGAATCGCCTTGGAAAACTTGCCGAAAATTACCACGCAGATTTGATCGTTCTCGACGCTGATCCGTTCGAAATCCCCCCAAAAGACCTGTTGACATTGAACGTGAATTCTGTAATGATAAACGGAGATCGGGTTTTGCAATAAAATCTTATAGGTATTGACCATGTCCCAAAACCTTCCGAAGCTTACCCCTGAAATGCTAATTCCCCGCATGGGCGAATATATCGTCCAGAAGGGGTTGATCAGCGAAAGCGACCTGCAAAAAGCACTTGCTTATCAGCAGGAACAGATCGCCAAGGGGATTCCCTGCCTGATCGGTCAGTCGTTGATGGATTTGGGGTTTCTGGATCGGGATACGCTCGATCAGGTGGTCACCGAACAGATCATTCAGCTCCACTCTGCTTTGCAGGCGGCGAATCGTAATCTGGAACAGCGCGTCAAAGACCGTACGGCGGATTTGAACGAAGCGCTCAACAGGCTTTCGGAACTTAATCAAATGAAGGCGAATTTCGTGTCGAACATCTCGCACGAGTTACGCACGCCATTAACACATATCAAAGGCTATCTTGAACTGCTGGTGACCGAGTCGCTGGGTTCTATTGCGGAAGAACAGCGGCATGCCTTGTCTGTCAGTCAGCGCGCGGCGGCTCGGCTCGAAGGTTTGATCGAAGACCTGATCATGTTCTCGCTGGCTTCACGCGGCGAGATGAGCATGAAAATGGACAAGGTGGACATCCGCCGGCTTGCATCGCTTGCGGTCAAAGCTGCGGTGAATAAGGCGGAAGATCGAGGCGTCAAATTACAGGTCTCCGCAACGGATGGCGTTCCTGCCGTGCAGGCAGACCCGGAGAAGATCGGCTGGGTGTTGAATCAGCTTCTTGATAACGGGATCAAGTTCACTCCGTCGGGAGGAAGCGTGATGGTCAGTTTGAAAGAGGAGGGGATCAACCTTGTCATACTTTCCGTAACTGATAGCGGCATCGGAATCCCGCCGCATCGTATGAAGGAGATCTTCGAGCCGTTCCATCAATTGGATGGTTCGTCCACGCGTCATTACGGTGGGACAGGGCTTGGGCTTTCGCTTGTGCGGCAGGTGATTGAGGCGCACGGTTCGCTGCTGGATGTGCAGTCGGTGGAGGGGAAGGGCACTACGTTCAAGTTCCCATTGCTGGCGGTGCGTGATTAGATGGACTTATCAACGCTTACCCAGCTGCATCAAATTTTTCAGGAAGTGCAAAACCAGCAGGATTGGAAAACCGCGCTGGATAAATTGTTCCTGTCCATGCGCTCTTCTTTTGTGTTCGATAATGTAGCCATCTATCTGGCGGACCGGCAGGCGCGCGGTTTGGATGTGGTATATGCGCGTGCGATGGGTCGCGGGAAGACTGCTGAGGCGGACGCTGCCTGGGGGGAGAGTGTGGCGAACGATGTCATCTCCAATAGACGCGTGGTATTACGTGAGCCAAAGGAAAAGAGCGAAATCAAGGATCGTATGTCGCAGACGTATTTGCTGGGCATACCTTTGAGCATCGGCTCGAAAGTGCGCGGCGCGTTATTGTTCGTCCGTTTTGGCGGTCCGCAATATACTGATCTGCATTTGCATTTGGCATCGTTGCAGGCGTTTTGGTCTGCGGCATTGCTCGAACGAAAGGAATTGGGGGAGGCACGCGCTGAATTGGATTCGGTCCAGCGTCAGATGCGCCTTCAGGATGATTTTGTCTCGACCATTTCGCACGAATTGCGCACGCCGCTCGGGTTCATTAAGGGCTATTCCACAAGCCTTTTGCGTCAGGACACCACATGGGATGTCGAAACGCAGCGTGAATTTCTCACCATCATCGACGAGGAAGCCGACCGTCTCACACGCCTGATCGAGGATATGCTCGAATCTGCCCGCCTGCAGAGTAAGACATTGCAGTTCAAATTTACGCCGAACCGGCTGGACGCGCTTGTGAGGGATTTTGCCACGCGGGAGAAGACGCATCATCCGGAATTGGTGATAGAGTTCCAGCTCGAATCCCTGCCGCCGGTGCTGGGAGATGGTGTGCGTCTTTCGCAGGTTTTCGAGAATCTGTTCAGCAATGCCATCAAGTATGCTCCCAAGTCGAAGATCAGCATTGCGACAAAAAGTGTTGATAAGAAGGTCTTGATCTCTTTTGCAGATCAAGGCGATGGTATTCCAGAAGATTTTCTTCCGTTTTTGTTCGAGCGTTTTTACCGCGTTCCCGGTGAACGAACTGTCACGGGCACGGGCTTGGGGTTATATATTTGCAAGCAAATTGTCATGGCACATCATGGTAAGATTTGGGTAGAGTCGGTGTTGGATGCGGGCACGACCTTTTTTATTGAGTTACCCGCCGATCCAACGCTTTGAGCAGTCCATTCCATTGTTCCAAGGAGATTCGTTATGGCAAAGCGTATTTTGATCGTGGACGATGAACCTCGTTACCTGCGCCTTCTGGAGGCAAATTTGCGAACCGAAGGCTATGAAGTTGCGACAGCACAGGATGGCTTGCAGGCATTGGATGTCTTTTCGGCACAGCCGATAGATCTGGTGCTTTTGGATGTGATGATGCCGCGTCTGGACGGGTTCGCAACCTGTCAGCGGCTGCGTGAGTTTTCCAATGTGCCGATCGTGATCCTGACCGCGCGCGGCGAAGAGCAGGACCGAGTGCGCGGACTGGACCTCGGTGCCGACGACTATCTGGTCAAGCCGTTCTCTGCCACGGAATTATTGGCACGTGTGCGGGCGGTTCTGCGTCGTGCTCAGCCTCCTGCCGACGTTGGTCAGGTACGCTTCTTTACGCATGATGATCTTAAGATCGATTTCGCCCGTGCGGAAGTGTGGCGTGGGGAGGAAGCCATTTCGCTCTCCGCCACCGAATATCGCCTCCTTTTGCAGTTCGCGCACAATGTCGGCAAGATACTCACCTCCGAGGATTTGCTGACCAGTGTTTGGGGTCCCGAATATAAAAATGACAAGGAAATTTTGTGGGTGAGCATCGCCCGCCTCCGGCAGAAATTGGAACTGGAAGCCCACACCCCGCGCCACATTGTCACGCGTTCCGGGTTGGGGTATCTGATGCCTCCTACTGAATCGTGATGCAGGCGCATGTCAGTAAGTTAGACATGTGTGGAAAGTCAGGCTATGCCGAAACAAAGAATTCTTATTGTCGATTCTGACGTTGCCAGCCGCAATTTTATCGCCCGCACATTACAGTCGCAGGATTATGATGTGCTTCAAGCTGGCTCTGGCAAAGAGGGATTGATTTTCGCATGGCGCGACCATCCCGACCTTATCATTGTTGACCCGCTTCTTGCGGATCTGACGGGGGAGGAATTTGCCTCCAAATTGCGGAACGATCCCCGCACTGAGACGATCACACTTATTGCCCTGAGCGGCGACCATACGCTTGCCCGCGTTAAATCCTGTCAGGATGCGGGCTTCAATGAATACATTGTCAAATCCGGACAGGCAGTCTCCATGCTCACGGACGCCCTCAATCGCACCTTTGGGTTATCCGAAGATGCCATGAAACAGGGCGGCTTGTTGATCGTTTTTTTGAGCGCAAAAGGGGGGACAGGCACCTCGTCCATGTGTGCGAATCTTGCCATGAATATCGCTTCTCACCAGCCGGAGGCACGTATGGTTGTTGTTGACCTGGTTTTGCCTATTGGGTCGATCGCTCCCATTGTGGGCTATCAGGGAGAGCAAAATATTGTCAGCATTGCAGATATGTCCGCTTCAGCAACCAACTCCGAGTTTTTCCGACGCGAATTGCCGTTCATGAATATCTGGCGTTTTAGCCTGCTGGCGGGTTCGCCCGATCCTGAACTCAGCAATCAACTCAACGTTGCGCGGATTTGGGATATTGTGACGGCGTTGAAATCCACCTATGATTATGTTCTGGTGGATATTGGGCGCTCTCTTTCGCGCATCACGCTGCCTCTTATCCAGCATGCCGACCTGGCTGCGCTGTTGATCAGCACCGATATCAGCACGCTGCCTCTTACGAAAACTCTGATCGAGTATTTGAACGGGAAGGGCGTCCATTCGGGCTCGATCTTCTCTATTTTGAATCGTGCAGTTGGGTTGGAAGGGCTTAGCAAGACGGATGCCGAAAATATGCTGGGCATCACCATTAACGCGGCAATGCCCTACCTTGGTACAAATTTCGCTTTTGCAAACAGCCATCACCAGCCTTTTACGTTAAAATTCCCAAAGGATACAGCTTCCATTATCTTTCATGATACAGCGCGGGAGATGGTGAAGCTGGCGCATAAAATGCGCGAAGACGATTAGCGCTGTTTTTATAGGAGTAAAAGATGACCATTGAATACGACGAAAAAGGCAAATACTACACCAACGTGATATCGAAGGTGGCTGTTCCCGCAATTATTCAAACCACGACTCATCTTGTGCGGGGTTCTGTCCACATCCGGCAGGGTGATCGCTTTAAGGACGAACTTGAGAACAATGAGCGCTATGTGGCTGTGACCGACGCCAGCATCTATGACGCGGATGGAAGGATGATCTATCGCGTCCCGTTTCTGGCTGTTCAGCGTGAACAGATCGTCTGGGTCATGCCGGTGGAAGACGATGATGAAAACAAGGAAGCGGCAGGATGAATGTCCCTGTAAGTTCTCAACGGCTTACCGGTCAAGACCTGATCCGTCTGAAGAAATATCTCGCCGACCATCTGTCTCGCGCGCTTGAGATGGAGGGGGTTCCAGCCGCTCAGCGCGGTACATTCTTAAAACAAAACATCATGCGCGTCTATGACCAGACACAGTTGAAACTTCCGGATGATGTTCGAAATGAGATATTCAAACAGGTGTTCGATGACCTGTTGGGATATGGACCCATACAATCCCTGCTTGATGACCCTGAAGTATCCGAGATCATGGTGAACGGTCCGCAAAAAATCTTCATAGAGAAGAATGGAAAACTCACCAAGTCCAATGTTGTCTTCGACGATGATGAACACGTAGTCCGGATCATAGATCGCATCATTCTTCCTTTGGGCCGCCATGTGGACTGGGACTCCCCCACAGTGGATGCCCGTCTGCCCGACGGATCGCGCGTCAATGCAGTTGTGCGCCCCGTTGCTATTGACGGTCCTTCGATTACCATCCGAAAATTCCGCAAGGATAAACTGCAAGCTGCCGATCTCATTAAATTTGGTTCGATCACTCAACAAATGGCGGAGTTTCTCGAAGCGTGCGTCAAAGCGCGTTTTAACATTGTGGTCTCTGGTGGAACGGGTTCAGGGAAGACTACCCTACTCAATGTCCTGTCCGGTTTTATCCCTGAGAATGAGCGTATTGTCACCATCGAAGATGCCGCTGAATTGCAACTCCAGCAGGATCACGTCATGCGTATGGAAACGAAAGCGCCCAATTCGGACGGGCTTCACTCGGTAACGATCCGTGATCTGGTGCGGAACTCCCTGCGTATGCGCCCCGATCGGATCGTGGTAGGGGAGGTGCGCGGCGGTGAAGCGTTGGATATGCTTCAAGCCATGAATACGGGACATGACGGCTCATTGACCACTGTCCATTCCAACAGTCCGCGTGATGCGCTCTCACGTCTTGAGACGCTTGTTTTGATGTCGGGCATGGATCTCCCGCTTAAGGTGGTGCGTCAGCAGATTTCATCTGCGGTGGATCTGATCGTACAGCAAACCCGCCTGAAAGATGGTCAACGCAAGGTGACCTCCATTACCGAGGTTGCCGGCATGGAAGGTGACGTTGTTGTGCTGACCGATATCTTTAAGTTCATTCAGACAGGCGTGTCTGCGGATGGAAAGGTGATCGGCGAACTGAATGCTACCGGCATCCGCCCAATATTCACGCCGCGTTTGGAAGCGGCTGGCTATAAACTCAGTGCGGAAGTGTTCGCGCCGAAATTGTCCACTAAAACAGCCGCGCGTCGCTGATACACTCTGCTATAATCTAGGCATCCAACCATTGACGAGGAACCATGACCAACGCTCAAATCACCATACGCGAAAAAAAACTCGGCTTGTTGATTCGGGATGCCCGCATGGCGGAACGCCGCAGCATCAAGGAATGTGCCGATGCGATCGGAGTCAAACCGGGCATATTCCGCGCTTATGAAGAAGGGCGTCGTTCGCCGTCCCTGCCGGAACTGGAAGCGCTTGTTTATTTTCTAAAACTACCCATCGCCCAATTCTGGGGAAATGAGACCATGTCCGATGCGCCGTCACCGATGGAAGCGAATGACATAACCCGCCTGATCGCTCTACGCCAGCGTATGATCGGCGCGCTTTTGCGACAGGAACGCACCAACGCGAATATGTCCGTGCGCCACCTTGCCGCGGAAACGGGTATCTCCCAGTCGAAATTGAAATCCTATGAATTGGGCGAACGACCCATTTCCGTGCCGGAGCTGGAGGGCATTCTTGCCGCCATTGGGACACGCATCGACGTATTCTTCGATCAAAGCGGTCCCGTTGGTCAGTGGATGAATAATCAGCGTGCCATGCAAAAATTTCAGGAACTTTCCGAAGAGATGCAAAATTTTGTATGCCAGCCGGTTAACCGCCCCTATATTGAACTCGCCATGAAACTCAGCGAAATGTCGAAGGACAAACTTCGCTCGGTTGCGGAAGGTCTCTTGGATATAACGCTTTAAGATCCCGGTCTTCTTTAAAACCTATGACACTCGAACCCGCTCAACTCGACGCCCAGGGCAAACAAGCCTTTCAGGATAAACGCTTCGACGAAGCCGCCGAGTATTTTCGCCAGGCAGCGGAAAGCTACACGCTGGAGCGTGCCATTCTGCTTGCCGCCGAGATGAAGAATAATATGAGTGTCGCTCTATTGCAGGCGGGCAAACCGCAGGCATCACTCGATGCCGCCCTTGGCACTGATGAGGTGTTTGCCGGCGCGAACGACATCAAACGACAGGCTATGGCAGTGGGGAATCAAGCCGCCGCGCTCGAAGAACTCAAACGCTACGAAGAAGCCCTCGAACGATACGAACGTTCCGCTGAACTTTTCAGGCAGGCGGGAGAAGACGACCTGCGTTCCATGGTCATGAAATCTGCAGCCGCCATCAAGTTGAAAACGGGCAATATCACCGAATCGGCATTCAAGATGATGGGGTCGCTCGACGCCAAAAGGACGCCCGGCTTTTTCGAACGAATTTTGAAATTTTTCATGCGCTTCATCAAATGATCACCACCAGCCTCCACGTGCGCCGCGCGGTTGCGCAGGATCATCGTCAGATCGCCAGCCTCGTTTTCCATGAGGCAAATACGCATCGTCATCTTGATTGGCGTTCCGCCCTTGAATGGATCGGTTCCCAAAATTATTGGGTGCTCGAGGAGAACGGGATGGTCGCTGCCGCGCTTGCCTGCCCGGAAGACCCGCCGAATGTGGCATGGATCCGCCTGTTTGCCCATCAGCCGCATCTTTCCGGACTTGAAGCCTGGTCTGCGCTCTGGGAACAGGCACACACTGAGATCGAATCTTCCAACCCGCACACTCAAATTGCTGCCATTATCCTAAAGCAGTGGTTTCAAACCATGCTGCTTTCCAGCGGATTTGAACTGAAACAGGATATCATTCTCCTGCAATTGCGCGGCGAACAATACCGACCGCCTGCAGCGCCAAGCGGATTCCGTATCCGCCGCATGGAGATGAGCGATCTCATCGTTATAGCGCAGGTGGATCTTGAAGCGTTCGGTCCATTCTGGCACAACACACTCGACGCATTACAGCGCGCGCGTTCACAGGCGATCCATGCTACGGTTGCGGAAACGGAAACGGGCGTGATCGGGTATCAGATCAGTACTGGGAATCCAGTTGGGGCGCACCTCGCCAGGCTTGGGGTTCGGCCCGAGGCGCAAGGCAGGGGGGTGGGGACGGCATTGGTCAGGGATCTTGTTCAATGGCTCGAAAAACGTCAGGCTGTTAATATTTCCGTCAATACGCAGGCGGATAATACAGCCTCCCTGGCGCTTTATCAAAAACTCGGTTTTGTTCGCACAGGTGAATATTTTCCGGTCTTTGTGTACCCATTGGAATCAAAAACTGAACAACGCTGAAAAAAGAAACCATGTTGGGCATGCCTGCCGTGCCAGGGGCGCGCGGTAATTGAATTTAAAATCACCGGCGGAGGGTGAAATGAAGCATTATGAAACGACTTGGAAAGCGCGCGATGGAGTGGAACTCTTTGCGCAATCATGGGAACCGGCGGCGATCCTTCCCAAAGCGGTTGTCTGTCATGTGCATGGACTTGGGGAACACAGCTCGCGTTATGAGCATGTTGCCAGGGCGCTCACAAAACAAGGGTTTATTTTGTTTACCTACGATCTGCGCGGGCATGGACGTTCAGGCGGCATCCGTGGGCATATATCCTCCATCGAGGATTTTATGCAGGATATTGACCTACTGTTCGAGCAGGCGCGTTTGCGCTATCCCGATCTGCCGCTGTTCTTGTATGGACATAGTATGGGCGGTATTCAAGTTCTGCACTATGGTTTGTCTCGCAGGCCGGATGTTAAAGGTGTAATTGCTACAAGCTCAGGCTTGCACACTGCTCTTGAGAAACAGACCATAAAGGTTTTTGCCGTGAGGATGCTTGGTTCGTTGATGCCGAAGACATCCCTTATTAGTGGCTTGGATCCGAAAGGGGTGTCGCGGGATGAAAAGGTGGTGCAGGCTTATATCAATGATCCATTGGTGCATGATCTGGTATCCTTTGGCTTGGGGAAGACCATGTTGGGTGTTGTGCGCTGGACATTGGAACACGCGGGAGATTTCCCCCTACCGTTGCTTCTGATGCATGGCAAGGAAGATGCGATCGCATTTCCTTCCAGCAGTGTGGAATTTGCAGCGCCGTTGAAGGATAAATGCACACTTGTCCTTTGGGATGGAGCATATCACGAACTCCACAACGAGCCGGAAAAAGAAGAAGTGTTCCGAACCATGACCATCTGGATGGATGCCCGCCTGCGGGAATAGGAAAATAAGAGCATTCTAAGATATGCTGGACAAATCCATTTCAGCATGGGAAAATTCCCGTCAATTAAACTTTAAGCATAGGAGCCGGTATGAGCAATAATAAAGAAATAAGCAAAAGACAGGCGCGCAAGCAGCAGGTACGCCGCAAAGAGCAGCGTTCGCGTCTATTGGGTATTGGATTGGTAACGGCAGGGGCACTTTTCATTGCCTTTTTATTCATTTATCCGAATGTGCGCCCGATCGGTGAGATTGTGTCTGCGCCTGAAGTTGAGCGCGGGATCGTTGATTTCAATACAGCGGGCGATCCGAACGCTCCAATCAAGATCGAGGAATATTCGGATTACCAATGCCCTTACTGCCGTATTTTCTTTGAGAATACCGAAGATGCCTTGACCCAGAGTTATATTGCCAACGGGACAGTTCATTTCGTTTATCGTTCATTCGGCTCGTTCATTGGCGCAGAATCAGGCAGAGCGGCGGAAGCCTCCTACTGTGCGGGCGATCAGGATAAATTCTGGGATATGCACGATATTATTTTTGCCAACCAGACCGGCGAAAACGCTGGATCGTACACGGATCGCCGCCTGACTGCATTTGCCGAGGAGATTGGTCTCGATATGGATGAGTTCGGCTCCTGTTTCAATGGTGGAAAATACGCAGACCGTGTAGAGGAAGATTTCAAGGATGGGGTTGAAGCAGGCATTCGCGCTACGCCCTCCTTCGTGATGACCTATACTGTCAATGGCGAGACGAAGACAAGAGTGATCGAAGGCGCCCAGCCTTTCGACGTCTTCCAGCAGGAGATCGAAGCTGCCCTGGCGGAGATTGGTCAATAATTTGCGAATGTTTCAATGATAAAAAGACGCTGCTCGAGCAGCGTCTTTTTTGTTTCTGATATTGGTGAAGATCATTCCTTTATTGAACTTTGGCGGTTTACGATGCCTTGCTGCCAGGCATACACTGCAACTTGGGTGCGGTCTGCCAGATGTAATTTGCTGAGAATATTACTGACATGCCCTTTTACTGTGTTTTCACTGATTACCAGTTTTTCTGCGATCTGACTGTTGGAGAGTCCGTTTGCGATGAGCTTCAACACATCTGTCTCGCGATCGGTCAATTCCGTGAACAAGGGCTGCTCCTCGCTGTTTTCGCTGCGTATGTTTTGCAAGACCCGCGCGGCGACACGTGGATGTAATGTCACCTCGCCGTGGACTGCGCGGTGCAGAACCTCCACAAGTTTATCCATTTTCATGTCTTTCAGAATATAGGATATTGCCCCCGCCTTCAAAGCCGGGAAGATATGGATGTCTTCGTGGTAGGAGGTGAGCACCACCACTTGTGAGCGCGGGCTGATTTGCTTTATACGCCGTGTTGTCTCGATCCCGTCCATCCCAGGCATGATCAGGTCCAACAGCACAATTTCGGGGATCAATTCGGAGACCATATCCAATGCCTCTTCGCCGGAGGCTGCTTCGCCGATGACATGAAAATCGGATAATTTTTCAAGATAGGAGCGAATCCCATTGCGGACTACTTCATGATCATCCACTATTAAGATACTGGTGCGGTGGTTTTTCATGTTTCATTACCTCCATTATTTTTTATCGGCACTTGCGCGACCAGGCAGGTTCCCTGTCCTGGGGTGCTTTGTATTTGCACGGTCCCGCGCAGGCTGCCGATACGGTCGCGCATGGAACGGAAGCCAAGTCCCTTGGCTTTTTGATTCATATCAAAGCCGCAGCCATTGTCAGCTATGGTAACTTGCAGGGAGTCCGTGTGATAAATAAGAGAAATATCCACCCGGCTGGCTTTACTGTGACGTGCAACATTTGCCAACGCTTCTTGAACCAGCCGATAGATGGCTTGCTCCAACTCCAACGGGAGTTGACGATCGTTCAGGATGGTCAGGGTGGAGGTGATGTCGTTGCGGTTTTCCCATTCAAAGATATATTCCCGCAGGGTGGTCTGAAGTCCCTTTTCCTGCAAGGCGATGGGATAGATCTCCTGAATCAGGAAGTTTAATTCCTGAATGACCTCATAGATTAGCGTCTCCGCCTCGTTCAGGTTTGGAGCGATCTCTCCGTTTTTGGATCTGACCAATCCGTTGACGGTTCCCAATTGGGCGAGCGCTGCAAACGCCTTTTGTTTTGCGCTGTCGTGCAGGTCGCGCGCGAGGCGGTTTCGTTCCTCCATGACAGCCAGGTCCTTGGTTTGCTCGAACAACTGCATGTTGGCTATGGATAATGATGCGCGGTTTACGAGCGCGGTAAATAGACGGACGGCATCTTTGTTGAGCGCGTCGGGACGGGTATATGCCACATTGAAGATTGCGACCACTTTGCCATCTATTATGATTGGGAAATGGGCGTAGGAACGAATGCCCTCCCGATCCATGGCGGCTCGTATGTCATCACGCAGTTCGTTTGGCTTTAAGTGGGATACGATCACCGCTGCGCTGGTTTTCATTGCCCTGCCAACCATCCCTTCGCCATAATCAAATTGAAGTACGGACAGGGTTTCGGGCTGGAAACCGCGGCTGACATGCGGCAGTATCTTGTTTTTCGATTCGTTCCAAAGGAAGACAACGCTGCGGTCTGCCTTTAGCATGGTGATGGATACATCCACCAGGGTTTGAAAGACCTGGTTCAGTGTGACGCTTCGAAGAATCTTTTCATCTGCCTGATAGAGCGCCTCGATCTCGCCCGTGCGTTTTTCCAGATCCGCAGTGCGTTTTTTCACCAATCGTTCCAATTCCCGGTTGCGCGTTTCGATGTTTTTCACTCCCCAGCGCAAGCCGCCTATCAAACCGACACCAAGCACGACAATAGCCAATCCTAGGAACCACCAGGTTTCCCAGAATGGCGGTACAACAATTATGCTGATGGCTTGACCCTGTTCATTCCATGTGCCGTCACTGTTCGAACCTCGCAAGCGCAGTGTGTAATTTCCACCGGGTAGGTTTGTATAACGACCGTTCCTTTGCGTGCCGATATTGATCCAATCGTTGTCAAAGCCTTCCAGCATGTACGCATATTGATTTCTAGATGGTTGTTCATAGGCGAAGGCGGTAAATTCGAACTCAAAAGAGTCTTGGGGCCATTCTAGTGTGATGTTTTGCAAATATTCGACAGATAGCGTATCTGCGTGTGGGGTGCCATCCCGCGTCAGGGATGTGAGGGAAACCTTTGGAGCGTAGGGATTATCCTTGATCTCCTCCGGAGAAAATAGGATCAATCCATTAATGCCTCCAAAATACATCCTTCCGTTTTGGTCTTTGGCAAAGGCATTCTGGTTGAATTCGTTGCTCTGTAGTCCGTCGCTGACTGTGAAGTTGCGGAAGGTTCGATCGGTTGGATCGAATTTGGAAAGCCCATAGTTTGTACTTACCCAAAGATGCCCCATTTCATCTTCGAGAATTCCATAAATGATGTTGTTCGGCAGACCTTCATTTTCTGTAAAGTGGGAGAAGGTGTTGTTTCCGGGCTCAAAGCGATCCAGTCCGCCGCCATATGTGCCAATCCAAAGGATTCCATCTTTATCTTCATGGATGACCATAATGGCGTTGCTCCCAAGCGAAGATGGATTCTCCGGATTATGGGTGTACTGAGTGATCTCATTTGTCTCAAGGTTGATACGTCTTAACCCGTCATCGAACGTACCAACCCAAAGGTTTTGGCTGCTATCTTCGATGATGGCATTGACATGATATCCGGAAAAAAAATCCGGATTGCCCTCTTCCGGCTCATATTGTTGAAATTTCTGATCGTCTCTGTTGAATAGATAAAGCCCGCGGTTTGTGCCAATCCAAAGATTCCCTAATGTATCTTCACGGATCGCAAAGATCGTTTCTCTTGTGCTGATATTATCGCCGGTTCCAACTTGCTGATAACTGAGAAAGGAGTTCGTTTCTGGGTTGAAGCGGTTTAATCCACGAGTTGTGCCAATCCATAAGACTCCCTGTCTGTCACTGTAAAGCGAGATGACGCTGTCATTGCTGATCGTTGTCGGATCATTGGGATTATGTTCGAAATATGTGAATTGCTCTGTGATCGGATCGAACCGATTCAATCCGCCGTCAAGAGTGCCGATCCATACATACCCTTCATTGTCTGCAAGGATCGGGAAGATGAAGTTGCTGCTCAGGCTGGATGCGTTGTTTGGATTTTTGTGATAATAGGCAAACCTGTCCTGCTGGCGGTTATATTTGTTCAATCCGCCGCCATAGGTTCCGATCCATAAGACACCGCTTGCATCTTCATGGATGGTAAATACCTGGTTGTTGCTCAGGCTGTTTGAAACGGTTGGTTGATGCTGGTGATGAATGAAGCGATCATTTTGTGGATCGTAACGGTCCAGTCCGTTGTTTGTGCCGATCCACAGTCCGCCGGAACGATCCTTATAGAGGGTGTACACGGTGTTCCCCGCCAGGCTGTCGGGGTTGCTTTCAGAATTCGCGAATCTTGTGAAATACCTATCTTCCGTGTGATAAAGGTTTAACCCATTTCCGGTACCGATCCACATTTCTCCTTCCTGCCCTTCGGCGATGCTCAGAACGCGGTTATGACTCAGGCTGAACAGGTTGTTTTCGCTAAATTTATGAACCGTGAAACTTTTGTCCGTCTTGTCATATACGCTAAGCCCCGCATTGGCGCTTCCGATCCATAGCAGCCCTTTTGTGTCTTTGAATAAGGCGCGGATGGGGATGCGTGTCCTGCTTTGTGATTCGGGTTGATTGGTGGGAAAGGCGTAATAATGGGTGAAACTGTCTGTTTCAAAATGCAGGAAATCCAGCCCGTTGTTCGTGCCGATCCATAGTCCATCTTCATCAAGGCAAAGGGCATGAATCTCATTTCCGGCTATGCTGTCATCATCTGCAGCGCTATGGATGTAATGTTTGAATTGGTTGGTGTGGGGGTCGTAGCGGTTCAATCCGCCTGTTCGTGTGCCGATCCATAGATAGCCCTGTTCGTCCTCCACCAGGGTTGTGACGGCACGGTCGCTTAGGCTGGATGGAGTGTTTGCATCGGGTTTATAGACTTTGAAATCGTATCCATCATAGCGGTTCAATCCGTCGTCTGTGCCAACCCAGAGGAAGCCCTTTTGGTCTTGCAGGATGGCGTTTACGACACTCTGTGAAAGACCTTCTTCGATGCTGATCTGTTCAAAGCGGATGTTTTTTCCGTACGGGATGGATAGGCTGGATGGGGGAGAATCAGGTGCGAGGTTGGAAGGTGAAGCGGATGGGGGGGGTGTTTCCGGCGTGATGACAGGGAATCCCGTGCCGCATGAAGCCGAGAACGTGATGAGGGTGACCATCCATAAAAGCCAAAACTTTCTCATTACCGGTAATTATATACAATTTGAATGAGACTATATTGCCGAGATACCCCTCTCAGGAGGGGTTTTGGCGCCGAGCGGCCCATGTAGGTTTGCGGGGGAGGTTGGGAGCCAGTGAGATAAGACAGCCGTCTTGCATGCGGCTGTCTTGTCCGCGTTTTTATCTTTGGTCCAAAGCTCTAAATCTATGAATAAAATAGACCGCCAACCCTAAAAGTACGATGGCATTGGCTTGGTGAATTAGCGCAATTACGATGTTGACATAGGAAAGGACGGTCAATACACCAAGCGTGATCTGCAATACGACCACGCCAAAGAGCCACCATAATCCCTTACGAATATCTGCGGGATAGTTTTGCTTTTTGACGATGTAGATCACCAGTGGTACGAGGATCACTCCGATCCATGCCAGCCAGCGATGGATAAAGACGATAGTCTGCGGCGTTTCGAAGAGATTGACCCATGAGTTGAACAAGTTGGGGGGGATCCACCTGCCTAGCATGAGGGGCCAAGTGGAGGAAACGTGACCTGCTTTGAGTCCTGCGGTCAGACCGCCGTAGGCGATCTGGATGAGCAGGATGACGGTTGACCACAATGCCAGTTTGGAGGGGAGTGACCATTTCGCTTTTTGGGTGGCTGCATGGAAGCCAAATTTATGACCAAGTGCCGTCCACAGGGCGATGCTGAACAGCGCAAGCGCGAAAAGCAGGTGGATGGTCAGGCGGATATGGCTGACAGCAGGGCGGTCGACAAGTCCGCTGGCAACCATGAACCAGCCCATGAACGCTTGTGCGATGAAGAGCGATCCCATGACAAAATAGATGCCAAATTCCTTGAAGGGAATGGCTTTCTTGAAGAGGAAGTAGAACACCGGAATGGCATAGAACAGCCCTGCCAGACGGGCGATGAGGCGATGCAACCACTCGATGTAGAAGATGTATTTGTACTCATCCAGCGTCATACCTTTATTGATCAATTGGTATTCCGGTGTTTGCTGGTATTTGGCAAATTCCGCCTCCCATTCGTGATTTCCCATTGGAGGGATGGTCCCGTTGATGGGGTTCCATTCCACGATGGACAATCCTGAGCGGGTGAGACGGACAAATCCCCCAAAGACGACGAGAAACGCCACGATGATTGTGAAAATGAAGAGCCAGTTCATCACGGCGTTGTTTCTGGTTTTTGGCATGTTGTTTCTCCGATTTTGTATCGCGGCGATTATAGCATGGAGGTCAATCGGTGTTTGGAACTTTAGTCACAGGCTGGGCGTTGTCCGCATGACGGGAGCGGGTGCAGGTCCCATAAGAAGCGGATGGATGAAAATGCCCATCATTGTGATGGGCATTTTCTGTCAGCCTTTTCGCATCTGGTCATATAGTTGGCGATAGTCTTCCACATTGGGCGGGCTCATCAGGATAATCTGGTTGATGACCTCCATTGCGCCATGTCTGTCACCGTTTTGAAAGAGGATGTCGCCCAGTTCATCGAGTACGCGGACGGCTTCTGCTGTGCGGTTGGCTCGGTGAAGCTGCGCCGCGAGGGTGCGCTTGAGCAAAGGCTGGTCGCTATGGTCGTTGACCAGTTCCTCGAGGAAGGCAAGCGCCGGTTCATTCTTGTTCTGGCTTTCCAGGTGGTTGATGTAATTTTCGAGTTCGTTGATGGCTTTGTCCGGCTGTGCCATGCGCAGGTTGAGTTCGATGATCTGTTTCCGCACGGCATCGTCGTCCGGCGAAAGGGTTCGGATCTGTTCGAAGACGCGCAGGGCTTGTTTCCAATCCAGCCGCTGCATGTCGATATCCGCCATGCGTTGCAGGATATGTACATTCCAATCGCGACTGGCGTTGCCTTGCTGGACAAGCCGCAGGGCGGTGGTAAAGGTCTTGCGCGCCATGTCCAGTTCGGCGAGGCGGTAATAGATGGCTGCGAGTTCAAGATATTCGCGGACAGCATCGTCGGTTTGACCGCGCGCCACGAATTGTTCGATCAAGCGTTTTCGCGCGCTCATATCCATGGGCGAGATCTGGATGATGCGGCGCAGAAGTTTTGTCGCTTGCAGTACTTCGCCGCGCGCGCTATAGGCTTGTGCCACCACGCCGAACTTTGTGATGGCATCGTTCGGGCGCCCTTCCTGAACGAGCAGGTCGCCCATGAGCGTGTGGAGCGGAAGGTAGGTGGGGGCATATTGAAGTGCGTCATACGCCTCGTCCATGGCGGAGCGCAAACTGCCCATACGCGCCAATTGGTTGATATGGTTCATCGATTCGAGCACCGAACTGGATTGGGCTTGCAGTATGACTTCTGCAAGCGGGGCAGGCAGGTCGCCTTCCTGTTTTGGCATTTGTTCGCGAGTTTTGTGAAGTTGTTCCCGCCAATCGGGACGCATCAGGAGCCCGTGGATGTTCTGACAGATTTTGCGGATCGCCTCTTCATCCGTTTGGTTTTGATACGCTTCGATCAGCGGTTCATATTGCTGACGGATATCGTCGGCAATTTCGGCGGGGACGGTCATGGCATCGGCGGATTTCAATGCTTCCAGATATTCCAACGCCGCTTCATGGTGGAGCGATTTTCG
Organism: uncultured Anaerolinea sp.; assembly: GCA_964410375.1. Lineage (GTDB taxonomy): Bacteria > Chloroflexota > Anaerolineae > Anaerolineales > Villigracilaceae > Villigracilis. The sequence continues at coordinate 21,256 of CAYPHR010000008.1, forward strand.
TTCGAGCATTTGTCCCAACAGAAGACGGGTTGGAAGCGCGTAGTCGTTATGCTTGACGGAGTTTTGCAGGAAACGTTGTGCGGTTTCGAAACGCTCACCTTTAAAACGTAAGAGTCCGAGTGTGAAATACAAGGCTGGGTGTTTGAAACCTGCTTCGAGTGCGCCTTCCATTTCCTCTGCAGCCTGCGATTCATTGCCTTTGGACTGCGCATCAATTGCCTGACCGAGATGCAAGACGACCTTGGTCTGTTCGGCGTGCTGCATGGAGAGACCGCCTGTGCCTTTCACAATGGCGGATAGACCGCGGCGTTCCTGTGCGGCGGGGCTGTCGTCGGAATATTCGAAGAGTAACTCCGCCAGCTGGGTCAATGCCTTTTGGCGCGCCTCAGCGACCGGGTCCAGCCCGGAGGATGCGCGCGAAGCGAGCGGTTTTTGTAATTCCTTGACCTGCGCCATGCGGATGGGACCTGTCCCACCTTTCCCGCGCACAGGTCTTGGAAGTAGTTGTCCCGTTTTGAGAAGCGTCTGCGCCTGTTTCACTTCGGGACTGTCGGGCAGAAGGGATTGGGCTTTATTCACCATCTCCAGCGTTTTTTCCATGTTGCCTGCGCGCTGGATGATGCTGGCAATGGCGAGATACTCTATCACTGCCTGTTGTTTATGCCCCAGTTTTTCGTGGACTTGCGCGAGGCGTGAATGGGCGATTGCGTTTTCAGGGTTGATGTTGGTGACGCGCACCCAGTTTTCCAGCGCCTTTTCGGTATCACGTTGTTTGAGAAAGAGATCCCCTGCGCGGATCGCCGCATCCACGGCGGCTTTTAAGTCGCCGGTCCGCTCGGAAAGTTGTGCCACTTTTTCCATCGACACTGGGTCGTCGGGCGTGATCTTGGAGACGCGTGTGTAGATCTGCAATGCCTCTTCGACATTGTTAAGTTGATAGAGCGCAAGCCCCAGGCTATTTAACGCCTTGGGATGATCGGGGAATTCCTCCAGCGCGCGGCGGTAGGCATTCGCTGCCTTGCCCCACTCCTGATCCCAGGCGGCGGAGTGCCCATCGTTCATTGCTTTTTGAAATACGTCGTCTCGTTCGGGCATATTGAAGTTGATTTTACTTTCGTATATTCAGATTCCTGATGACGATTATGTAATTATAACCTTCATCTCGCCCCAGTTCACACCGGCTCTTGCATCGGTTTCCAGGGGGATGCTCATTGGATAGGCGTTTGCCATTGTTCTCTGCACAACCTGCGCGGTCTTTTCCATTTCATTTTCAGGGCATTCCAGCACGAGTTCATCATGGACTTGCAGAAGCATTTTCCCTGTCAACCCTGCAGATTGGAGTGCGGGCGGGATGCGGATCATTGCGATCTTCATGATGTCCGCCGCCGTGCCTTGGATCGGCGCGTTGACGGCTTCGCGCTCCTCGCGGTTCTTCATCTGGACATTGGTCTTGGTCTGCAATGCCGGGAAATATCTCCTGCGCCCGAGCAGGGTTTCGACATAACCGATCTCGGCAGCCTGGCGGCGAATGCCGTCCAGATAGTTTTTTATGCCGGGGAATTTCCTGAAATAGGCTTTGACGAAATCCTCCGCCTCCGCCAGTGTCAACTCGGTGGTGCGGGTGAGTCCAAATGCCGACATGCCGTAAATCAACCCGAAGTTGATGGCTTTGGCGTGGCGGCGCATATCCTTGGTGACCTTGTCCAGTTCGATGTCGTAGATGGCAGCGGCGGTTGTGGCGTGGATATCCTCTCCCGCGCGGAAGGCAGCCAGCATGGCTTCGTCCTGCGCCATGTGCGCGACGATGCGCAATTCGATCTGCGAATAATCCACCGAGAGCAGGACGTTTCCCTTGTCCGCGATAAATCCGTTGCGGACTCTCCGTCCCGTTTCCGTGCGGATGGGGATGTTCTGCAAGTTTGGGTTATTGGACGAGAGGCGTCCTGTTACCGCGCCGATCTGGCTGTAGGAGGTGTGCACTCGTCCCGTATTTGGGTTAATCGCGGCGGGCAGCGCATCCACATAGGTGGATTTTAGTTTGGAGAGTTCGCGGTGTTCAAGGATGAAATCCAACACGGGATGTTTTCCGCGCAATGCCTCCAGCACGTCCGCCGAGGTGGAGTAGAAGCCCGTCGTCGTTTTGCGCCCTTTGTCGGGTGGTTCGAGGCGCAGGTGGTTGAAGAGTATGTCCGAGAGTTGCTGCGGCGAGTTGATGTTGAATGTTTTTCCGACGTGCCCGAAGATCTCCTTTTCGATCTCTGCGAGACGGCTTGCCAGATCCTTTGACATTTTGCCAAAGAATTTCGTGTCCACCAGCGCGCCGGTCATTTCCATTTCGGCGAGCACGGCGCTGAGCGGCATGTCAATCTCGTCGAGGATGTTCCTGCCGTTCACTCGTTCCAGTTCCCGTTCCATGATCGGCATCAGGCGCAGGGTGGTTTCGGCGTCGGCGGCGGCATAGTTCGCGACGGTTTCAATTGCAACGTCTGCCATGCTGATCTGCTTTTTGCCCTTGCCGATCAGTTCTTCGATGTGGGTCATTTCTTCATCGAGTTTTGCGGCAGCGAGATTCTTCAGCCCCATATTACGCGATGAAGGGTCTGCGATGAACTCCGCCAGCATGGTGTCGAACGTCAGCGGGGAGGTGACGAGACCATGCCGTGCGAGGATGATGTAATCATATTTTGCATTGTGCGCGAGTTTGCCGATCTTCGGGTTTGTCATAGAGGGCGTCAGCGCTTCGATGACCATTTCCAGCGAAAGGTTATTCCCCGATGTATGACCGATGGGAATGTAATAGCCGGTCCCTTCCTGCACGGAAAGCGAAATGCCGACCATATCCGCGCGCATTTCGTCTGTGTCGGTGGTTTCGGTATCGAACGAAATGATGTTGGCTCTTGAAAGTTCTTTGGCAAGGTCTTTCAACTTCGCTTCCGTATCCACGATGACGACTTCGATGTTCGAAGGCTTGATCTCCGTCACAACCTGCGGCTCGTTGACGAACATCGTCATTTGCCCGCTTTTGGTTTTGGCAGTCTTCGGTGCGGACGTTGATGCGGTTTCTGCCACGCCCCCACTGATGGCAGGGACTTTGCTGATCAGCGTGCGGAATTCCATTTCCTTGAAAAACGCCTCAAGTTTTGTGCCGTCGAATGGTGTAACTTTCGCGTGTTCGAGGTCGAATTTCATGGTCAAATTTGTTTCGATCCGCGCAAGGTCGCGGCTCATGTACGCCATTTCCCTGCTGGATTCGAGTTTCCCCTGCCAGCGTTTTTCCACCTGGTCGAGATTCGCATAGACATTATCCAGCGTCTCGAATTTTTCGAGCAGGGAGATGGCGGTTTTTTCACCCACACCCTTTACGCCGGGGATGTTATCGGAAGTATCACCGACGATGGCTTTGTAATCCACCACTTGACTCGGACGCACGCCCAGCTTCTTGACCACATCCGCATCGGTGATGTAGGTTTGGTCATCGCCTGCGAGATAGACCGCCGTGCGCTCGTTGACCAATTGCAGCAGGTCGCGGTCACCGGTGATGATCTTCACGCCCAGTCCCTGCCCGGCAGCGATGCGCGCCACTGTGCCAAGCACATCGTCCGCTTCATAGCCGTCCATTTCGAGGCGTGGAATGTTGAACAGATCCACCATCTCGCGGATGCGTTCGATCTGCGGGCGCAGGTCATCGGGCATTTTCTCGCGCGTGGCTTTGTATTCGGGGAAAATATCATCGCGGAAGGTTTTTCCAACGTCGAAGGCTACGGCGAGGTATTCAGGCTTTTCCTGCTCCAGCACGCGGATCAGTTCGCGCGCAAAACCGTAGATGCCTGCCGTCGGTTCGCCTTTGGAGTTCACCCAGCGCTGCGAACTTCCTCCGGCAGTCAGGGCGAAGTACATGCGATAGGCGAGGGCGTGTCCGTCAATTAGGTAAAGGGTTGGGGGCATGGGATACCTGTGATGTACGAAAAGATTTGAACCGGGTGCTAAAAAAATAAAACGCAGAGTTTATTATACTCTGCGTTTTTGAAAATAGAACTTTTGTTTCAGGCACATTACCGACCCGGCGAATCTTCCTGTCCCTGACGCTGGCGCGTCTGGCGGATGTAATCCTTCACCAACTGCGCTGGGTGCGGCTGTGTTCCGCCCATGATGAGATAGCCGGGCGCCCAAAAATCGCCTGAGGGATTTTCCTTCTTCAAACGCGGGAATTCACTAAAAATCTTCTCGGACGTTTGCTGTCGCATGATGCGCATCAGGTAACCGGGCGATGTATTCGGCTGGACATTCACAACCCACTGCAAATACTCCGGGCGCACAGCCAAAAACTCCAGCCGCCAGCCGAAGGCAATGCAGATATTCGGCAGCCATTCACCCATATGATCCGCAAGATCGCCGGTGATGTAGTGTGACGAAAAGCGCGGCACGAGCAGACAGGCATAGGTCAGGTGATAAAGCCCCGCCGTGATCGGCTCCACCACCAGCTTCTTCGCTGCCTCAGTGGTCGGACCTTCGCGGGTGACGTCCGTTTCGCCGGGCTGTGGGATGGCGACCGGCGTACTGGGTCTCGGTTTCGAGCGGGACGGGGCGGTCACTTCCACATCGTCGAACGCAGTCTGGGTTTCCACGCTTCGTTCCTGACTTTGAGATTGCTGTGTCACTTCGATGTTTTGCCTGCGCTGGGGCGGATTCGCCTCCCGGTTGAAGACGGACGCGTTCGATAGCGATTCCGCGACGCGTGTCTGGTTGGGATCGAAATCCTCCTTTTGGCGCGGCACGCTGAAGATATGTGTGGAGGGGGGTTCGGGCGTGGGAGCAGGGATGTCCGTAAGAATATTCGAGATCGAGGGAATGTTGATGTCTTCCTCCTCGTTCATCGCATCGGACAAAACCTGCGCGGGGCGCTGGTCTGTGTGCTCGCTGCCGAGATCGTTCACAAGCTGGCTTGCCTGGGAGCGGATCGTGCTAAAGGGAGTCTCAGCATCGAAAACAAGAGCAAGCACGGTGTCGGAGGTGAGGCGGGTGGCATACAGCATATGCTCCGCTTTTGTGCTTTCCAGTCGAATGAAACGCAGGAGATCGGAGCCTTTCTGCCCGTCCCAATTCCGTGTAACAGCTTGCGCAACTTCCTTCGCGGCGTTTTGCGAGAGACCGCCCGCGTATGCCCACAGGTCGCTTTTGCGGGTGATCAGCGCAGCTTGCGCGGATGATTCCAACGTGAGACGGGTGAGGTGTTGGGCGGCTTTGCTCACATCGCTTAACCACGGGATGGTGGTGTGTTGCGTGATGTGCACTGCCGGGGAGGGGGATGGTTGGGGTTTGCTGATTGCGTTCATAAATTCTGCCAATCTAAACGGCTTGCGGACAAGGATCCACGGGCGCAAGTCATCGAATGCGGGCGGATCGCCTTCTTCATCGCACAGGATGATCAGGTTGATTCCCTGCCGGACGGTGCGTAACGCGTTGCCGATTTCATTCACCCAGTCTTCGCCAAGCGCAGCATCAAGCATGGCAAGTGGGGCGCCAATTTCGTCCGCTCGCACCACAGCGGATGCCTTATTGTTGACAACGTGCGCCCGATAGAGGGATGATTCCTCCAATTTACGATGGACGGTTTCTCCAAGGCTGGAGTTAGGGGTGACGATCAGAATATCTGCTGGCATTTCGTAGAAAGTTTATCACTGAGTAAAAGGGGAATCAAGGCGACTTCGGGGCTATTTTTCGGCTATTTCCAAACAAAATTGTCATGTGCCTGCCAAAAAGTCTTGTCGACCGCCTTCATTGTACTCTGTTTGCAGCTCTTTAATGCCCAACAGCGCCATCAGCACTTCTGGCGGGATGTCGGCTTCCGGCAGGTCTGTTTTGTAGGCTTGTCCCTGTTCGGCGCGTTCGCGCAGGCTTTTCCAGAGCAGATTACGCTCTTCGCCTTCCACGACGAGATCGTTCAGCGTTTTCGCATTGAGCAGGCACTCGCCCGTGGAATACAGGAACGTCAGCCGTCTCCACTTATCCGTTTTGACGGGCTCTTTGAGTTTCTCCAGTGCGCCGATCTGGATCTTGTAATATTCTTCGTTCGCGCGCGGGTGATGCAGCTCGTCCTTGAGCAATTCGGCGCGGGTGGTGAGTTCGTGTCCTTTGACCTCGGCGATGAATTCGACCTGTCCGCTTCGCTCTCCGAAGGAGGCTGGCTGGTAGAACGCGAGATAATCCACGGCGACAACTTTCGGCGCCGTGCGAAGCGGGATGCGGTACCAGCCAAGCAGGCGCGCAATTTCCAAATCCCGTGGAGTTGGGAGCAGGCAGACAAGAACGAGGGAAGACGGAGAAAGCGCCATGTGAAGAAATAGAAAGTGGAAAGTGACGAGTTGATTCTACTCTCTACTTTCCACTTTCTACGAACGAATTTCGACCGGTTTACAAACTAGATTAAACCAACTTCCTTGTTGAATTCCACGATCAGTTCGTCGATCTCATCCGCCTGCTTCTGGACGTTGGTCCAGTAATCGGGCTGATACCACTGCGCCTGGATTTCTTCGTAGGTCTTGCCCTGCTGTTCGACCCAGGTATAGTATTTCAGGTTGTGCACGCGGCGGCGATCGGTATAGCGCAGTTCAAGCATGTTGTCTGTGGACTGTCCGTGCAGGTAGCGGGCGAAATCCGCGGCGGCATCGCGCTCGGTATATTGACCGAACTCCTGATGCATTTCGTGCAGGCGCGAGCGGTAGAGTTCCATCGAGTCGGTGGCGATGGTAAACATGATGTCGTTCTCGCCCATTTCGTAATATTTGGCGGCTTTGATCGCGGAAAGTACGTTCGAGATGCCGGAGAAACCGAGCAGGTCGAGATTGGCAATGGTCGATTCCGGTATGCCTTTTTCAGCGAGAAGCGCGCGTCCGTTCTCTTCGTTGAAGAGGCGGGCGATGTTGACCACGGCATTATCGTCGATGGCGACGACCACATCGGTATTCTTGGTGTTATGCACCCACGGCACATGTTTGTCGCCGATGCCTTCGATGCGGTGTGCGCCAAATCCGTTTTCGAGCAGGGTCGGGCATTGCAATGCCTCGCTGGCGACGATCTTGCTTTCGGGGAAGAGTTGCTTCAGGTAATCACCGCTGGCGATGGTGCCTGCCGAGCCGGTCGCGGATGCCATACCGCGATAACTGTCGTTCGGTCCCATGACCTGTTTGAGCACTTCTTCCATCGCATGACCGGTCACTTCGTAGTGCCAGAGATAGTTGCCGAACTCCTGGAACTGATCGAAGATCATCAGGTCCTGACCGGAATTGCGGAGTTCCCAGCATTTGTCGAAGATTTCTTTGACGTTTGATTCGGAGCCGGGGGTCTTGATGGTTTCGCCCGCAACTTTCGCGAGCCATTCAAAGCGTTCCTTTGACATGCCTTCGGGCAGGATAGCGATGGATTCGCAACCCAGTAACGCTGAATCGTATGCGCCGCCTCGGCAGTAATTCCCCGTGGAGGGCCAGACGGCTTTTTGCGTAGTCGGGTCGAACTGACCTGTGACCAGTCTCGGTACGAGACAGGAGAACGCTGCCCCGACCTTGTGTGCGCCGGTTGGGAACCATTTTCCGACGATGGCGATGATGCGGGCTTTGACTCCTGTCAGCGAGGAGGGAAACTCGATGAAATTGACTCCGCCAAAGGTCCCGCCGGAAGCGGTGGGTTGATTCTTCCAAGTGATGCGGAAAAGGTTGAGGGGGTGAATATCCCACAACCCGATGCCTTTCAATTCATCCTGGATCTTTGCAGGGATCTTGGATGGGTCCTTCATTTGGGCGTAGGTGGGGATGATGATGTTGCGTTCTTTGGCGCGTTGGATGGCGCGGGCGCGGCGGTCTTTATGGATGGTCAGGTCGATCGTGGTCATTAGACATCTCCTTGAAATTTGTCAGACAACTTGATTATAGCGCACAAGTTTCCCGGCACAAAGATGATATTGGTCACCGTTTCGCAGACTATCATCACATATGACCAATTTAGAGAATGAAAGGAGATTATATCCCCATGATCTTGCTGACCACCGAGAGCAAAATACCGCCCGCAATGACGCTGCCCAACTGCCCCGCCGTATTCGCGCCCATGGCATGCATGAGAATGAAGTTGTCGGGGTCTTCGTCGTTGGCGGTTTTGGCGGCGAGTCGTCCCGCCATCGGAAACGCGGAAATGCCAGCCGCACCAATGAGCGGATTGATCTTCCCGCCGCTCATCACAGACATCAGTTTGCCAAAGAGCAATCCCGCCACCGTGTCGAGTGCAAAGGCGAACAGGCCGAGCACCATGATCTTGCCGGTATCCAAATTGAGGAAGGCATCCGCGCTCATGGTCGAGCCGATGGCGAGCCCAAGGAAGAGCGTGGAAATGTTGATGATCTCGTTCTGCGCGGCATTGCTCAGACGGTCCACCACGCCAGTGACCTTGAGCAGGTTGCCGAGCATGAGCATGGAGATGAGCGGCGTGGCTTCAGGGACGAGAATTCCGACCACCAACGTGATGACCACGGGGAAGAAGATCAACGTCCGTTTGGAGATGGGTTTGGGCGCATACTCCATTTTGATCATGCGTTCTTTTTTTGTGGTGAGCAAACGCATCAACGGAGGCTGGATGATCGGAATCAAACTCATGTAGGAATATGCCGCCACCGCAATGGGCGCGAGCAGTTCAGGCGCAAGTTTGCTTGCCACAAAAATGGATGTCGGTCCATCAATTGCGCCGATCACGCCGATGGATGCGGCTTGGTTCAAGGGAAATCCCAGCCAGACTGCCAATATCAACGTACCGAATATGCCGAACTGTCCCGCCGCGCCGAGCAAGACCATTTTGGGCTGTGCCAGCAATGGCGAAAAATCAATCATCGCGCCGACGCCGATGAAAATGAGTAACGGGAACAATTCCGTTTTAATGCCTGCGTTGTACAAAACGCCCATCATGCCTTCCACGGCGGTCATGCCGGAAAGCGGAATGTTTGCCAGCATACAGCCGAAGCCGATGGGCAATAACAAAACAGGCTCGATCTCTTTGAACACAGCGAGATAGATCAATATCAATGCGGCGGCGATCATCACGCCGTTGCCCGGCGTGAAATTCGAAAAGCCTTTTATCAGTTCGGGGATGAGGGATGACAAATCCATAAGGTTACATCCACGACGCTTCGCCCAGATCGGCAAACTTGATCAGCGCCT